>NZ_JAKKRM010000017.1:0-114303 GCF_025654295.1 Shewanella sp. SM23 | reverse complement strand
TTGTCCTGTATGAGCTGCAAGTTGAGCCGCCAACTGTACAAGCCGTTTGGTCCTTCGTACATCCCCTAATTTTGCGCGCTGAAAAATGCTCTGTGCCCAGAGTGATGGTTCACTTAAAAACATGGCATGTGGTATCTGAAACAAAAGGTCAGGATCAGATCAGGTTAATTAAAAATGGTTCAAAAAAATCCCCCGGGGCAAACCGAGGGATTTGTGTAGAAGAGACAGGTATTCCTATAGGGCTTTTTTATTGCTGTTCACGCCTACTATGTCTATTGCTTAAGGACTTGAGGCAAAAGCCGCGCTTTGTTGCTACAATAGCCGTGCTTTTGGGTTGAGCGAGCCTAGCGCTTAAATCTAAACTCAAGCTAGCCCAAAGCTAACCTGAATCTTGATAGACCAGTTTAATCGATAAGTAACGCAATTTCAGTAACCTAGCAGCCGCTTCGTTACCCACCACAGGATATTCACCTTGAGCAACTCTGATACTAAGCCTAATCCATCAATGGCTTTTTCGACTCTTAAGCTAAAACCCGAACTGCTTGAGAACCTTTCTTCTATGGGCTACAACGAGATGACGCCAATTCAGGCGCAAAGTTTGCCACCCATCTTAGCGGGGCAGGATGTGATAGGTCAGGGTAAAACTGGCTCGGGTAAAACGGCCGCCTTCGGCTTAGGATTACTGAACAAGTTAGACGTTAAACGCTTTCGCATTCAAACCTTAGTGTTATGCCCAACCCGCGAGTTGGCCGACCAAGTGGCGCAGGAAATCCGTACCCTTGCCCGTGGTATTCATAACGTTAAAGTACTGACACTTTGCGGCGGTGTGCCTATGGGGCCACAAGTTGGCTCGCTGGAACACGGCGCGCACATTATTGTGGGTACGCCTGGCCGTATCGTTGATCACTTAGATCGCAATCGCTTAGATTTAAGCAATCTCAACATGTTAGTGCTCGATGAAGCCGATCGCATGTTAGAAATGGGCTTCCAACCCGCTCTAGATGCGATTATCGAACAAGCCCCGCGTGAGCGTCAGACGCTGCTATTCAGCGCGACGTTCCCTGAGCAAATTCAATCGATTGCTAAGCAAATCATGTATGACCCAAGCATGGTTAAAGTTGAAGGTAATCACGACAGCTTAAGCATAGCCCAACATTTTTATCATTTAGACGATGACAAGGCGCGTATGCAAGCGCTGCAATTATTGTTGTTAGAACATAAGCCTGAAAGCGCAGTGGTGTTTTGTAACACTAAACGCGAAACCCAAAAAGTGGCCGATGAGCTTGAAGGTTTAGGCTTTAGCGTATTGGCTTTGCACGGCGATTTAGAGCAAAGAGACAGGGACGAAACCCTGCTGCAATTTGCTAATAAGAGTGCCTGTGTCTTAGTGGCGACTGACGTTGCTGCCCGTGGTTTAGATATCGATGCGCTGGATGCCGTGTTCAACTATCACGTCGCCTATGACACCGAAGTGCATATTCACCGTATCGGTCGTACTGGCCGTGCGGGCAGTAAAGGCGCCGCTTATACCTTCTACAATGACCAAGACGGTTACAAAATTGCCTTGTTAGAAGAGTATTTAGAGCGCGAAATCACCAGCGAATCATTGCCCTCTGAAAGCCTGCTCGGCAACACGCCTGCAGCCCCAACCATGATCACTTTGCAGATCGATGGCGGTAAGAAGGAAAAACTGCGTCCAGGGGATATCTTAGGCGCGCTGACGGGCGAAAACGGTATCGAAGGCTCACAGGTGGGTAAAATCCAAGTGACCGATTACCGCGCCTATGTGGCCGTTAATCGTAAGGTTGCCAAGAAAGCGCTGAACAAAATTACTGGCGGGCGCATTAAAGGAAAATCTTACCGCGCTTGGCCAATGAAGTAAGTTTGGCTTGAGTTGAATCGTACCTCGATTTAATTCGCTCTATTTTTAAAGGGAATAAACTCAGGTTTATTCCCTTTTTTGTTGGGTTTTATAGCTGTAGTCACTACACCTTTGTGTCTACTTCACCTCGAATCTTATTGGGCGATTAAGTAACACTTTGTATTTGTCTGCTTAATTGATATGCCCCTCAGCTTGCCTGTGTTAGAAGTGATTCTGAGTAAAAAATAAATGAGCGGATTAACGGCTTTGTCAGGTGATAAGGCTGCATCGGTTTGGAGTATTTATGTTTCGATGGACTATTTTACTAAGCATCTTTTTAAGCGCAGCGAGCGTTGCATCAATTCAGCCAGAGCCGCAACCGGAGTCTAAGTCAGAGTCGCAACCGTTACAGCACTTCATCTACATTAATCATCGTGAGGCCAACGGAGAAAACATTCGTGCCGACAAGGCGCTGCGCGATCCCCGTTTTGGCGGTGCGCAGATTGTTTATACTTGGCGCAGTTTAGAGCCTAAGCAGGGCGAATATGATTTCAGCGCGATTAGGGCCGATATTGCGTATCTCGATTCGATAGGCAAAAAATTGTGGATCCAGCTGCAAGAGAAATCCTTTACGCCCAGAGTCAACGTGCCGCGTTATTTGCTCGATGATCCTATTTATCAAGGCGGTGTGTTGAAGCAAAGCATGTTGAGTGCACCAGAGCGTGATCCCAATAAACTGGTGACGGATGATGAGTATGGCTGGTCAGCCAAAATGTGGGAGCCCTCAGTGCGTGCGCGTTATCAGCAATTGGTGCGCCAGCTAGGCCAAGAGTTTGATGGGAAAATTGCGGGCATTAACTTTAGTGAAAGCTCAATTGATGTGGGGACTGAAAACGCCGATGGAACGACTACCTTCCCCAGTGATTTTAATCCTAAAGCCTATATCGATGCGATTGGCGAGAATATGCAGGTATTAGCTGAGTCATTTCAGCATTCAACCGCTATGGTGTATTTGAACTTTTTGCCAGACGAATGGCTGCCATGGAATGACAAAGGCTATATGCGAGGCTTATTTGCGCAAGCCAAATCGCTCAACATGGGTGTGGGTGGCCCAGATCTGATGCCTTACCGTAAAAGTCATATGGCACAAAGTTATGCCTTTATTCAAGAGTACCCAGCGACACTGGTGAAAGGTATGGCGGTGCAAGACGGTAATTTACGGCAGATTAATCCTAAAACGGGTAAAAAGAATACTGTGCCTGAGCTGTTGGATTTTGCACAAAACTACCTAGGCTTAGACTACATTTTTTGGGTTGAAGATGAACCCTATTTTACTGATGAAGTCCTGCAGCAGTTGCCAGATACAAAGGCGAATTAACTTAGGTTGCCGTTTTAGGCTGTTTTTAAGGCAGTGATTGTTCAAGCCGATTATTGTTCAAAGCGTAGATAACGAGCTAAGCATCAAAATAAACAAAGGCAAAAAACGCCCAATTCCATACGGAGTTGGGCGTTTCTGTTTAGGACTTAATACGGCTAAAGCGCTAAGCAAGTTCGCTTAGCTTTTGCATTAATCCTGTGAATGTCTTGGACGACTCGCACCGTTATTTGGGCGACGGGTGTTTTTCTTTGGGCCATTGGCGTAAGGATTCTCACCCGCTTGGCCACGATTCTCGCCAGCGCCTGAACGGCTTTCACTTGGACGACTAGCGCCTGCGCTATTGGCTCGGCCATCGTTTGAACGTGGGGGACGAGGTTTGGCATCACTACGGGGGGCGCTACTGGCTTCACCGCTGTGTCTTGGATTCTTGTCGTTTGGCTTGTGACCGCGCGCGACGTCACCGCTGCGTTGACCGTCTTTATGCTCGGCGCTTCTTGGGGCACCATCGCGTGAGCTAGGTTGGTTTGAGCTGCGGGTATTTCTACGGCTTGGTACTGATTTACCGCTACTTTTCCCACCGCCACCTAAACGTGATTCTGGCAATTCATGGTTAAAGCCTTCAACCATTTCTCGGTCTAATACGCGATTGATCAAACGCTCGATATCGTTCAGCAGTTTGATTTCTTCGTTACTTACCAGTGACACGGCTTGACCCGATGCGCCAGCGCGGCCAGTACGGCCGATACGATGTACATAATCTTCTGGCACGTTCGGTAAGTCGAAGTTAACCACTTGTGGTAATTGGTCTATGTCTAAACCGCGGGCGGCGATATCGGTCGCAACCAGTACGCGAGCTTGACCATTTTTAAAGTCGGCTAAGGCTTTAGTACGGGCGGTTTGGCTCTTGTTACCGTGGATAGCGGCGGCTTTGATACCTGCCTCTTCAAGGCTTTTCGCCAGACGGTTAGCACCATGTTTAGTGCGCGAGAATACCAACACTTGTTGCCAATCGTTTTGCTTGATGAGTTGGATCAAGAGTGCCGATTTTTGGCTCTTATCAACTGGGCAAACCCATTGTTTTACTGTGGTCGCTGCCGCGTTACGTGGCGTGACCGAAATTTCGACTGGATCATTGACTAGGCCTTTTGCCAGCTCACGAATTTCATCGGAGAAGGTGGCTGAGAACATCAGGTTTTGACGTTGCTTAGGTAAAATGGCCAAAATTTTACGGATATCGCGGATAAAGCCCATGTCGAGCATGCGATCGGCTTCATCTAACACTAAGATCTCAAGCTGGCTGAATTTCACCGCTTTTTGATTATATAGATCCATCAATCGACCCGGTGTGGCGACTAATACGTCGACACCGTGGCGCAATTTTGCGATTTGTGGATTGATAGGCACGCCACCAAATATTACCGCCGAGCGCAGTGGTAAATTCTTACCATAGGTTTCAACACTTTCTGCAACCTGAGCTGCCAATTCGCGTGTCGGAGTTAACACTAATGCGCGCACTTGGCCTGCTTGGGCACGGTTACCTTTACTCAGGAGTTCGAGCATAGGTAGGGTGAAACCTGCTGTTTTACCTGTTCCTGTTTGGGCGGCCGCCATCACATCTTTGCCTTGAAGCACAGCGGGAATTGCTTGAGCTTGGATTGGCGAAGGTGTGTCGTAGCCTTGCTCGGCAACGGCTTTAAGTATCGGGGCCGATAAGCCCAGGGAGGTAAAACTCATAGATTGGTCTCTTGTGGCAACACTGTGCTGCATTTATGGTCAATAGCCAGGTCTGCTGGCGGGCGTGCAGCTTACAGGATCAGGGCTTTAAGTGCCATCTAATAAAGGTTTTTGGGCTGGGTTTCATTCATATTGGCACATAAATCGCTTGTCGGCGGCTTTCACTCGGCCTCGCTTATCTTTTAGGCGCAAGTTTAGATGGCAGAGTTTGAGGTTATGGAAGTTAATTGATTTCAAGGAATAAGATGACTATTAGGCTTATTTCATAATATCAATTGAAGTCATAGGCATTTTTTATCTAGAGTTAGAATGAGTTAGCGGTAGATCACGCTACAATAATGAGAGTGGTATAAACTAAAGTCGATTGGAGTAGAATTAATCAATGACGCAATTGGTTTAGCTATCTGTTCAGTTCGTGATTGATGTTATTCGCTGAATTTTTAACAATGAACCGAGCGAAAGAATTATTGAGTGTTTTCACGGTCACGTTTAACTGAGTCATTCATGTTTAACTTAGTCATTTAGATGGAGTGGCTTAAGAGCAGTTCTCTGCATGCTTGCGATTTATCTCACGTTTATTTTAGGATGAGGCATTGTGGGAACGGTTAAACGCCTCTCATTTATAGGTGGATTATGACAGCGATACAGCATATTGAACGCCTTGCACGAGGACGCAGTGAACAAGCCGTCGCTGTGATTAAAAATGTGCAGCAGATGTCAAATATCCCCATGCATGAGATGCAACTCGCGCTTAAACAATTGCTCAACTGTGGCCGAATTGCGCTGCATTTTCATCCAGATAGAATTGATAGCCGTGGTATGACGGTTGCCGAAGGTTTACTGCGCGATGGTCAATACCGCAGCCAGTTTGAGACCCATATTTCCAATGGTCAGTTGTCACCTGAGTTAGGTGGCCCACGGGATCATTGGGAAAATCAGCTTTTTGGGGATGTATACAAGGGCACTAAATCTCGGCCTAAATACGGCGCACTCGATCTGGGGATGTGGCAGGACGGTCCCGCCCCACGTTTTGGAAGCTGTTATTTTTTGACTCATACGAGTGCGATGGCGCGCTCAACCTTTAGTTATCTTGACTCGTATCGTAATCCGAAAGAGAAAGGCACGCTGTCATGTTTCGATGATATTTTAGCGGCGCTGCTGACTGAGAGTTTTGAGCGTCACTATGCCTTAGGCAAATCCGACTTTAAGCCGCTGAATGTGATCCATTATTTGGGGCATCAGCTCAATGCTTCCTTGCTTTCACGTTTCGAGCGGCCGCTATCGAATAATCTTGACCATTATATAGAGGCGCAGATCCATGGCGATGTTTCCCTCGATGAAGATATCGCCATGCTGGTGGCGGACCCCAGTTTTAAGGGGACTGATATTGGCGCAAGCTTAAGTAAAATTTGCGATAAATATGATATTGAGCTGCAATATTATGATGGCTTTAGCCTGCATACGGCGCAGATCCCCAGTGATTTCCGTGGGCCAACTATGCCATCGCTGGCTAATCGGATTGCCATAGAAGACAGAGTCGATGCCTATGCCATAGGCGTGGCGGCGCGGGATTTATACCATTCCCCCCAGCATTGGCGCGACCGCGGTAATCGTGCGCAAGTCGCCCATGAACTTAAGTTGCTCTGGCATGTGCTGGTGAAATACGGTGGAGTGTAATAAGCGCGAACTCTTTAAAAATGCTTAATTGTAAACGTAAGCATTAACAACAAAATGAGTTTAGGTCGTAAATAAAACAGCGAGATAACATCAGGTTAATTCGCTGTTTTTTTTCTATAGATATTTTATCGTTAAGGTCGCCTAGCAACCAGTGTCGACTTTTTTATAAGTGGGGACGCCCGTTGTCTCCCATTTATAGTCGATATAACAATTTGTCGCTTCGACTTGCGCTTCTGTGGGCGTGGCAAGGTTCAGTTTTTGCTTTGGTGTGGCTATAACTTCATAGGTGCCGTTGGTGGTGTAAATTCGATAGGACCACTCATTCACATTTAGCCCTGCCGCTTTAAAAATTTCTGGCGGAGTCGTGTAAGCCGTACTTGGCGTTATACCGCTGGTGCTGGCAGCCCAAGGCTGATAGTTTTCGCCACGGATTTCGTCGTAAACGACTCTATTCGTGGTGCCGCTGTTAGCAATTTCCGACTTTGATTTGAATAAAGTGACGGCGGATTTCATCGAAGCCAGTGCACCTGATAGCTGACTCTTATAGGCATCTGATTGTAAATTAATGAATTTAGGTGCAGCTACTACGGCTAATACGCCAAGAATAATAATAACCACAACGAGTTCAATCAGGGTGAAACCAGCATTTTTATTTGGCATAGATAGAGGACATTCAATACAAAGAGCTTCATGCTACCTAAGTTTTTAAAATCAGGCTAGTACTAGGTAAAGTTCCGTTAACTCCTAGATTTATTTATCTTTAGCTCGTTTTTGTGAGTCCGCTAGCAAAAGTCTGTGATAGGGTTTCATCTGTTGTAGATGCCTGCGATACTGCGTCCCTATCGGAACTTTTTAGCTGTTGCAAGCCCCTTAAACTGAATTGTTATCGATAGTCGATCCCCGCTACGAGTCGCTTAATTGTTTTCTTGTTGGAGCACCATGGATAAGTCGTTAGAAAAATCCCTTCTCGTTTGGCTTAAAGCCCAGAAAAAAGCCTATGGCCTGTTCCTTAAATTGTCGTTATGGCTTGGGATGATAAGCGCCGTCGCTATGGTGGCGCAGGCTTATATTATCGCGACGATTCTGGATGGCGTGATCATAGGGCAAGTTATACCGCTAACTGACAATGCCCAAACGATCAGTTCCAGCGTGAATATTGATACCTATACACCTCATTTTATTGCGCTAATTGCCTTGATGTTACTGCGTGCCTTGTTGGCTTATGGGCGTGAGCGCGCCAGTTTTGAGGCGGGTAAGCGTCTACGTGGCCATATTCGCGCTGCAGTGATGGACAAGTTGACTAAGCTAGGTCCTGCATTTATTAAAGGTAAACCCGCAGGGAGTTGGGCCAGCATAGTCTTAGAGCAAGTCGAAGATTTACAAGATTTTTATGCCAGATACCTTCCGCAAATCAGCCTTGCTGGTTTTATTCCCGTACTCATTTTAGCGGCGGTATTCCCGATTAACTGGGCGGCAGGCTTAATCCTGTTACTCACAGCGCCATTAATCCCTATGTTTATGATCTTAGTTGGCATGGGCGCTGCCGATGCTAATCGCAAAAACTTCAGTGCGCTTGCAAGATTGAGCGGCCATTTTATGGATAGATTAAAAGGCTTAAGCACGTTGAAACTTTTTCACCGTGGTGATGCCGAGCTTAAGGTGATCGCGAGTGCTTCGGAGGAGTTTCGTAGCCGCACTATGTCGGTGCTACGCATGGCATTTTTAAGCTCGGCAGTCTTAGAGTTTTTTGCGGCGGTTTCGATTGCTGTGCTGGCGGTTTATTTTGGTTTTAGTTACTTAGGTCACTTAGATTTTGGCTACTATGGCGCCCATGCCAATATTAGTTCAAGTACAGTGCCTGACATGGGCGGTATTCCTTTCAGCTTATTTACTGGGCTATTTATTCTGATTTTAGCTCCTGAGTTTTATCAACCGCTGCGCGACATGGGGACTCATTACCATGCTAAGGCGCAGGCTATAGGCGCGGCAGAAGCTTTGATTACCTTGCTCGAACATCCGGAACCTGAATTTGCCGGCCACGTCTGCATCAATAGCATAGAGACGCTGAGTGCCGACAATCTTGAGGTGTTCAGTGTCGATGGCACGCGTTTACTTGGCCCGCTGAGTTTTGAGTTAAAAGAGGGTGAACGCTTAGCTTTAGTTGGCCCGAGTGGCGCGGGTAAAACCAGTTTACTCAACGCCTTATTGGGATTTTTACCCTACAAGGGCCATTTGTTGATTAATGGCCATGAGTTATCCGCATTAGACTTATCCCATTGGCGACAGTACTTAGCTTGGCTTGGACAGGAACCGCAGTTATTCCACGGTACTGTGAGGGATAACGTAGCTTTAGCCGACCCAGCTCTGCCCGACGATACGCTGTGGCACTTGCTGGCAGAGGCCAATATTAGCGACTTCGTTAAGGCACAACCACTGGGATTAGACTCGCCGGTCGGTGAGCAATCTTCCGGTTTATCCGTCGGCCAAGCCCAGCGTATTGCCTTGGCAAGGGCGCTTGGGCAAAAGGCGAGTTTGTTTGTCCTTGATGAACCCACAGCCAGTTTAGATAGCCAGAGTGAGCAGGCGGTGAGTTCTGCGCTGAATCGCGCCATGGCGGGTAAGATGTGTATTATGGTGACCCACAGATTAGATCAGTTAGATCAAATGGATACTATTCTTGTGCTCGATAAAGGCTTGATAGTACAGCGGGGCGACTTTACCACTTTGTCTAATACACACGGTTTATTCCAAACTTTACTGCGTGAAAATGTTGAGTCCGTGGCGGATATTGAACTTGTACCGTTATCGGCCAGCGCCAGTGAGACGCAGCTTGATAGTGACGCTCCACTCGACAGTGCCGAGTCCACTAAAGGAGATGCCCAATGAAAGTGCTGATCCCCTTTATTCGATTGTTCTCGCGTCAATGGCTGATGATGTCCGTGGGCTTGCTGCTGACCATTATTACTTTGATGGCGGGCATAGGTTTACTGTCACTTTCGGGCTGGTTTCTTTCCGCTACCGCTGTTGCGGGTTTGACGATAGTTACGGCGCAGTCCTTTAACTTTTTCACTCCTGCGGGCGGCGTGCGTTTCTTATCAATTGCCCGAACCGCTAGTCGTTATGGCGAGCGTTTAGCGACCCATGAGGCGACCTTTAAGTTGCTGACTGAGCTTCGCGTTTGGGCGTGGTGTAAACTCTTGCCGCTAAGTGCTAAAAATCTGCAGGGGCTGCGCCGTGGCGACATGCTCAATCGCTTAGTGGCCGATATCGATACCCTAGATCATCTTTACCTGCGACTGCTCACGCCTATGGCAGCATCACTGCTGATGACAGGGCTCTTGTATCTGTTTCTTGCTTGGTTCGATGCCAAACTTGCCCTCAGTCTTTGCCTATTTTTAGTCGCTGTTTGGCTGGTGATGCCACTGCTATTTTATCGCCTTGGACACGGTCCGAGCCGAACTATGCTTGAGACCAAGCGTCATTATCGGGTGCAATTATTGGATATGCTGCAAGGCCAAGCCGAGCTTAGCCTATTTGGCGCGAACGGCAGATTCAGGCAGAAACTGAATGATGCTGAAATTGCACTTTTTCGCAGCCAAAGCGCGATGGCCAATATCACTGCTCTCAGCCAAGCCATGTTGATCCTCTCCACGGGCTCAGCCTTGATCATGATGCTTTATTTAGCCGCTCAAGGTGTGGGTGATGCCGTGCCGCCGGGGCCCATGTTTGCACTTATGGTGTTTGCGACTATGGCCTGCGTCGAGATGATGATGCCGATCGCGGGCGCGTTTCAGCATTTATCAGGCTGCGTATTGGCCGCAACGCGAATTAATGAAATCACTGAACAAAAGGCCGATATTCAATTTGCTGTCGATACTGGCCTGAGGGCAAAGTCTGGCGCATTACAGATTGAAGATATCCACTTTGGTTATCGAGACGATCAAAACGTGCTGCAAGGTTTGTCCCTTGAGATAAAAGCCGGGCAAAAAGTCGCGTTACTTGGGCCAACGGGTTGCGGTAAGTCGAGCTTATTGACGCTGATTACCCGAGAATGGCAAGCGCAGCAAGGGCACATCAAGCTCGATGGTCATGCACTTTCAGAGTACAGCGAGCGCGGTCTTAGGGATGCGATTACTGTGATTAGCCAACGCATCTATTTGTTTGCGGGTACTTTGCGGGAAAACTTAGTATTAGCGCTACCTGTTATCGAGGGCGAGAAACGCACTGCCCACGACGCACGCTTGATTGATGTGTTACAGCGGGTCGGACTTGGCGCTTTACTCACGGGTGATAAACCGCTGGATATGTGGATAGGTGAAGGTGGACGTCAGCTTTCGGGTGGCGAGCAGCGCCGTATTGGTGTTGCTAGGGCACTGCTGCGTGATGCGCCGCTGCTATTGCTTGATGAGCCAACTGAAGGGCTAGATAAACGCACCGAGCGAGAGATTTTAAGTTTACTGTTTGATTTTGCAAAAGATAAAACCTTACTTATGATTAGCCATCGTTTAACCGCTATGGCGAAGATGGATCAAATTCATTTACTCGGTCAGGGGAAGATTATTGCGTCTGGCACTCACCAGAGCTTAATTGAAGACAGTGCAGAGTATCAGGCCTTGTACCAAAGACTCGCTTAAGGTTTTGGATTTAATCTTTTGGAATTAAGATGTTGGCGCTCAATATTATAAATAGCGATATATTTTACCCATTAAAAGCGGATATGAATCTATGAACCCTGCGATGCCAGAAGCATTAGCCCCACAAATTAATGCTCATTTTAATGGTAAGTTTGAGGTCGAGCTTAAATATCGTTTATTGGATCGCCACGCTTTTTTCGCTGCCTTACAAATGAGAAATCCTGAGGTCATGCTCGAAGACAACCTTGAGCATGATTGTTACTTTGATCTGCCATCACAATCACTTAAAGGTGAGCACAAGAGCTTGTGTATCCGTGAGATGCAGCCATCGGGGATAATGCTGTGGATAGTAAAGGGGCCAGAAAAAGACCGCTGTGAAGCCGTTAATATCACTGAAGCAACAAAAGCAAAAAGTATGCTGCAGACCTTAGGCTATGAGTGTGTACTGGAAATTAAAAAGCGCCGCAGTATCTATTTTCTGGGTGAATTTCATTTAACAATCGATCATATCGAAGGTTTAGGGGATTTTGCTGAGCTTGCGATTATGACCAATGATGAAACCCTGTTGCCTAAATATGAAGTGCAATTACAACAACTCGCCGCTGACTTAGGCTTAAGTGAAACGCAGCGAGAGCTGTTATCCTATCGGCAGTTGCAGCGGGCTTTAAATGATCAGTGATGGTTCAATCTTTTGGATTAACAGCTTGAGGCTTAATAGCTTAAAGTTTCATCGCTTAAGTTTAATGGTTTACACCGCTAGATTTTGCCTAACCAATCCTTCGCAACAAACCGCTATGGCTAAGTTCAAATCCCTTTGAGCGTCACTGTCCATACCGCATTCACTGTTTGTTTTAACTTGCTATCGACGACTTAAACTTAAGCAGCGTACTTAAATTCGAGTATCACATTTCAATTCAAGCCACCTTTACAAATTCAAACGGCTTACATACTGATTATTCAGTTTTATTTGCCGTGAGTTACTTGATGCGTTTTAGCCTAAGCGTTGTGAAAAGGCGAGGTAGCGTTTAACTTCCGCTTCAGGGAATTTTAATTCGTCACCATCTTGAACACTTGAGAGTAAATTCTCCCGAGCGAAGCGTTTAATGGTCGCTGGTGTTTTATCTAGCATTTTGCACACTTCATCTAAGGTTAATAAGTTATCGCTCATGGCACTCTCCCAGTAATTCAATAGAAACATGACCCAAAGAGTATAGAACAATAATTCCAATCAAGATGACGCAGCGGCCTAAACCGCCAAGGCTATGATTCTATTTTGTGGTTGCGGGCGGTTTCCCGCACTTGGCTCTCTATTTGCAGATGGCCTTTTGCCGCTGTGATCGCCAGAACGGCACGGGACTTGAACTCGCGGCGATATAAGGTTGCGACCACAAATAAGCTGGCCGAGATAAAGAGTATCGGGTGTACAAACCAGCACAATACCGCCATTGAAAAGTAATAGGCGCGTAAACCATAGTTATAGGAGTGCGCCGCTTGATCTTGCACTGTCGCCATTTGTCTTGCATAGGCTTTGAGATTGTCATTTGAGCCATCGGTGTCCAGAGGACCCGCGCCTATCATCACGTTCACAAAACCGTATTGGCGCATTGACCAAGTAAACTGGAAGAAGGCCATCACAAAAATGCCAACTAGCAGAGCTAACTTGACTTGCACCAGCGCATGATTCGGTGGCGTAGCGAAGGGAATGGTTGCTATAACACTTTCTAGTCGTTCAACTTGCGCAAATAAGGTTAGTACACCCGCAAGCACAAACAGCGTGGTCGATGCAAAAAAGGCAATATTGCGTTCTAAGTTGGCCAGTAGTGCCGCATCACCCACGCGCACACCGCGGGTCATCACCTCAAGCATCCAGTAAATTCTATGCTTATGGAGACCACGGGCAATACAGTCTGTATCTCTCGCCTTGCTACGGGCAAAGGCGGTGTAGCCAGCCCAAGAAACGATAAACCACACCAATGCAGAAATATCTAACAACGAAAATGTCATAGCCACCTTAGTAAAATGTAATATGGGGAGAAAGAGAGAGATTAGTCATGTGCAGATTATGAGGTCTATGAAAGATTTGGTGCAACTGAGAAACGATTCCCAGTAATGATTTTTTTGCATAGTGATTGTGACTTCACATTAGGATAAAACTGTTTTATGACAACTCCTGTGTCAGTCGCTTAAATATCTTCGATATAAAGTTGCTCACAAATTTCAGCCTTAATTAATATTTTGGTTACATCAGTATCAACTTTAGATTGACTTTTTAGAGCTAATTCCTTCTAATCCTTAACTTAATTTATTGCATCTAAAATTCAATTTTGAATTTTTAAAAAGTTAGGGATGACTATGAAGTCAAATTTGAAATCCATATCGCTCGCAGTTGCTGGCGTATTAGCGCTTAGCAGTTGTGCCATCACTCAATCTGTTGAAGATAATAAAGAAACTGTTATTGGTTGTGCTATTGGTACTGGTTTAGGTGTATTGATTGGGAATTATTTAGGTGGCAATGAAGGTATGCTTTATGGCGGTGCCGCTGGTGCTGCGATTGGTTGTACCGTTGGTTATGATTTTCAGCAAAAACGCGAAGCATTAGAACAGTTAGCGAAAACAGAAAATCTTGATATTCAATTTACTTCAATCAGCGCTTCAAAAGCATCAGATGAACAACAAAGTAGCTTACTGATCAGTTCAACCGAACAAACCATGTCGAAGGAAGATTCAGAAAAGTACGCTAATTATCAAGTTGTGGGTATGGCTGCGATAGTTTCGAGTAATAGTGAAGTGATGTTTGCTTCTGGAGCTTCAGAGGCGACGCCACAAGCTAAACAAAAATTTCAAAAACTCGCCGCTATCTATAAAGACTCTAAACAAAACATTTTGATTACAGGTCATACAGATGCCAGTGGTGCTGAATCGTTAAATCAAGAGCTTAGCGAAGCGAGAGCGCGTTATGTGGCAACCCTCTTTAATCAAGCTGGCATTCCGACTGAGCGATTATTCTTCCAAGGAGCAGGGGAGTCACAGCCTGTTGCAGCTAATAGTGATGACGCTGGCAAAGCAAAAAATCGTCGAGTAGAAATTATTGAAATTGACGGTAAACCGGATCAATTACTGGCCTATTCATACAAACAGAAGGCAAATTTGAGTTATTTATCCCGCCGATCGCAGGATAAAGTGACAGCAGCCAAGCCTACGACTCAAGTGGAAAAGCAGCCTACAACTCAGCCAAATAAACCGAGCACTTCACCAGCTCAAATACAAATGACGGAGTCGGAAATCGTCAAGTTACTTGAGCCAGTGAAACTGCAAAAAGCCTTGGTAGATTTTGGCGGTAAGAAAATGCTCGACCCATCGACAAACTTTACCCAGTTAGTGGGTGCTAAAAAAGAGAGCGGTTTTGCATTATTTAGCAAGGCGTATGCATCTGAAGTCTCTAGCCTAAATTGCGCCGTTGAGGGACCGAGAGTCACGGGGGACGTGAAGAGTTTAGCCACAGGTGAGAGCTATAATCGTAAGGATTACAACACAGCAGATTATTTACCGGGTATGAATGGTACTGCTTGGGGTTATAAAGTGAATGGCCATTATATTGGTTTGACCCCTGTTGCTGTAATTAAGGACAGTGGCACGGCTGTTTCTGCGCCTAAAGTGAATATTTGGAAGAATTACAAAGGTTCAAGTAAAGATGATCCAAATTATCAGCTTACGAGCCATGTAGAGACTTATTATGGTGATAAAGGCTTGTTATATCGTGTTTTTACAACGGACAAAGACTCTCCTGTGCGCTGTATAGATGTGGTGATGCCAATCGATCGTTCAGCGACCGCGATTGCTGGCAAGTTGTACTACGAGAAGAATAAAACGGTTTATGAAGCCGATTTTGAACCCAAATTGTTATAAGCAATGTGCTTAGGAGCGGTAAATGGATTTTGTGTCTATGTTATTTAATGAGTATCGCACGTTAGTGTCGCTGTTACTTTCGTTGATGGTATTAGTGGTCATTATTACGGTTTGGTGGGATAAGGTCAGTTTCTGGTGGCTTAATACATGGTATGCCTTTCCGGTAATCGGTAAGGAGAGTCGCTTAGCGAAAGATTATGAAACCCAAGTTAAGATTTACGATAAGGATTGGTTGAATACTGAAGTCGCACTATGTACTGATTTTGCGGCTCATTATGAGAAAGTGAATAAGGACGAGGAGCTTTTCAGTAAAAGCCAAGACTATTTAGGTAAAGTGACTGAAAATGGTCGTAACAACTTACATATTTTGGGGTGGATATTGATTGCCGCCTTAGTGTTTGTTGAAGCAATGGGATTTAGTTACGTTCTTTCAGGTTTCACGATTCCCGGAGCATCGGAAAAACTACAGCAGCAAGGTGCTGTGGGTATCGCCTTCATCATCTCGGTTTTACTGGTAGGTTTAACTCACTTTACTGGACATGAGCTGCATGCTAACTCGCTCATTAAAAAGGCCAAGGTCTGGTGGAAAAATGCTAAAAACCGCGACAAATCGACGCCAGAACTGGCACCTAATACTCGTATTAATTTAGATAAAACCTTTGAGGATGATAATGAGCCTCAATATAAGCAACTCATTAATCGGATCTCTACTAACGCAGAGGTTAAGCCCCGTTATTTCATCACCACGGTTACTGCTATTGCGATCCTAGTTATTGCAGTATTGGCAACCTATGTGCGTGGTCAAGTGCTTGAAAAAATGCACATTGATGAAGTCAATATTCAGCAAACGAGTGGATTGTATCAAGAACAAGACCCCTATGCTGAAGCACCTCCAGCACTCTTACTGGATGAGTCTAAAAGTGCAGGTGATAAAGCAAAGGATGACGTGTGGGATCGTGAACAGAAAGGCGGTTGGGGAACTTTTATTTTTCTTGCTTTCTTATTCATCCTATTACAGATTTTCGGTATTTTAATTGGTTTTAAAACCGGATTTGCTGGCAAACATTCTAAAGATGCGCGTAAAGAAATTGGCAACTTTAAAAGTGAGCGTGAGTTTAAGACGCATTATTCTCGTTTAAAGCAGCAAGTTGCGCGTGTAGCCCAGAAGCGCCTAACTAACTTGCAGCAAAGAATGAATCAAAAAGCCGAAACTAATTGCCAAGATCCTAAGGTGCTAGAGGTGTTAGAGGCCTGTGGTGAGCGTTCATTCCTGACGTATATGGAAGATTTAGGTAATGCCGAAAATCGATATGATCAATCGGTACGTTTACGTGAGCATCAAACATTAGCCAGCCATCAGGCGATGAAAAGTGCCGCTGTGGTGGCAACGTCTCATATTGTTGAGGTAGAAACTTCCGAAGCACCAGAGGCGATGGAAGCAAGATTGAAAGCCGAGCTTGTTGCTGAAGCGAATGCTAAAAAAGCTGCAGAGGCCGAAACGCCAGAACAAGCTGAACAACGTATTCGACAAGAGCTGCTTGCTGAAATAACTCAGCAAAAAAAGGTTGTTGAAACGGAAGAACAGATGCGCGATCGTTTACGCAAAGAGATACTTGGAGAGTTAAGTTCATGACAGGAATGACAAAGCTTGCTAAGTTGGTGGTTACTGGCTTGTTTGGCACTTTAGCTATTTCTATGTGTTTGCCTGCGATGGCCGCTGAGAGAAATGATATTAAAAGTTGCTACGAGTTTGCCAAAATTGATCCACTAACAGCAAAGACAGTTTCTGGCCGACATTTGTTTGTGGCGATCGATGGTACTTTTTCTCCGGACATAAATATTAAACAGTTAGTTCATGAGAAAGTGCATCTCTTCCTACAAGCTGGGGATAAAATCACTATCATTAGCTTTAGTGCTTATGTAAAAGATTTTTATACCGATGTTTTGTTTAGTGGCAGGCTGGATACTGATATTGCTGACAGGGATGACGTATCGAAGAAAAATCTAATGGCTTTTGATAATTGCATGAATAAGCAGGCTCAGTTCGTTAGAAGTAAAATTGATGCCCATATAAAACATGCTTTTAAACCTAATGATGTGGATTTGCCTAAAACTGAAATCCTCAGTAATTTATCTCAGGTTATTGCGCCGCAAGTGGCTGCCGATACCGAAGGACGCCGAGTATTGTTACTTGTGTCCGATATGGTTGAAAATTCAGATGTGACCAGCTTTTACAGTAAAAACACCTTAAAAGTTATCGAACCTGAGCAAGAAATGCTAAAAATACAAAAAGCGAACATGCTGAGTGATTTTAAGCAGGCAGATATTTACGTATTAGGTGCGGGTTGGGTTCCTGCTACATCAAAAGGATTTAGAGGCGGTCAAGTAATGTTGCCGTTGAAACAGTTTTGGCAGCAGTATTTTGAGTCCTCCCATGCTGAACTTAAAGGTTTTGGTCAACCCGTATTAATGACGGATATGTAATGACTGGGATTTTAATTAAGTTGTTACGTCATAGATAAGTACCGTTTTAGACTCTAATAAAAAAGCCAGACTCAGTCTGGCTTTTTTATTGTTATCGCGATGGCTAAAGATGCATCGCGATATTCTAAAGCAAGTTCAGTGTACTTATTCTTCGCTATCACCGAGTGACAGTAGGGTCGCATTACCACCAATAGCTGTGATGTTGTTGGTGCGAGTCTTTTCAGTCACAAAACGGGTTAAGTAGTGTGGGCCACCGGCTTTAGGACCTGTGCCTGACAGACCTTGACCGCCGAAAGGCTGTACGCCCACCACAGCACCGATTTGGTTACGGTTAATGTAGACGTTACCCACGTTCACTTTGTCGGCAACTTCCAAGGCATGGCCTTCGTTACGGCTATGGATACCTAAGGTTAAGCCAAAGCCCGTGCTGTTGATTTCATCGATCACTTTGCCAAGATCTGCCGCTTTATAACGGATCACATGCAGGATTGGGCCAAAGTGTTCTTTCTCAAGCACTTTAATTGAATCGATTTCAACGGCGGTTGGCGACACAAAGTGACCATTCTCAGTACCAGCGGGCAGTGGCATTTGCTTGATAAGCTTACCGACTTGCTTGATATGGTCGATGTGGGCATCTAAGTTAGCTTTGGCGGTGGCGTCAATCACTGGGCCTACGTCGGTTTTGATTGAACTTGGGTTGCCAATCACCAATTCATCCATGGCGCCTTGCAGGACTTCGATCACGCGATCGGCGATGTCTTCTTGGAGGAAGAGCACGCGCAGTGCGGAGCAGCGTTGGCCTGCGCTGGTGAATGACGATGAAACCACATCGTTAACCACTTGCTCAGGTTGCGAGGTTGAGTCCACTACCATGGCATTTTGACCGCCAGTTTCGGCAATCAACGGAATAATCGCGCCATCACGGTTGGCCAGTGTACGGTTAATCAGTTTTGCTGTGCCAGTTGAACCGGTAAAGCATACGCCGCCGATACGTTCATCGGCCGTAATTGCGCTACCCACAGTCGCACCCGTACCGGGTAGGAATTGCAGAACCTCAACAGGAATACCTGCTTGGTGAGCAAGTTGTACTGCACGATAACCAATAATCGAGGTTTGCTCCGCAGGTTTCGCGATAACAGTGTTACCCGCCGCTAATGCCGCAGAGACTTGACCGAGGAAGATGGCCAATGGGAAGTTCCATGGGCTGATACACACGAATACGCCGCGGCCTTGGAGGAACAGTTCGTTCAGCTCTCCCGTTGGGCCAGGAAGCAGTTCAGGCTTCGCCATCATTTTCTTAGCTTGTACAGCGTAGTAACGACAGAAATCAACGGCTTCACGTACTTCGTCGATACCGTCTTGAATGCTCTTGCCTGCTTCACGGGTACACAGGGCGATCAATTCTTCGCGGTTTTCTTCTAATAAATCGGCCAATTTTTGTAGTGCAGATGCACGGGTTTCCACTGGTGTGCGTGCCCAAGAGGCAAATGCTGCTTCAGCAGACGCGACGGCTGCTTCGATTGCAGCTTTGTCGGCGAAGGCGACTTGACCTACGGTTTGGGTAGTGTCGTATGGGCTAACAACCGTTTTATGTTCGCCAGTTAAGGTTTTACCGTTAACCAGAGGGCCCGCTTGCCATTGGGTATTTTTAAACTGTTCTAGTGCCGCGAAAAATGGCTCAGATTCGGAAATGATGTTCATATTGAGTCCCTTGGAATTTTTGCGATCGCTACCGAAAATATCGGCAGGTAAAACGATTCTGTTGTTAGCCAGGGTTTTGTAACCCGTCAGTGTTGTTAGCGGATGTACCACTAATGACTCGATGGGGGTTTTAGGATCCACCAGTTTGTGGACGAACGAAGTATTCGCGCCGTTTTCCAGCAGGCGACGAACTAAGTAGGGCAGTAGATCTTTATGGGCACCGATGGGGGCATAAATACGTACCGCTTTAGCACCGGCTTCAGCCAGAATCGTGTCGTACAGCTCTTGTCCCATGCCGTGTAAGCGTTGGAACTCATGGTTACGATCGCCCGCCATATCGGAAATTGCCGCCACGGTTTGCGCATTGTGGCTAGCAAATTGTGGGTAGATAGCGCCGCGAGTCGCATCCGATAACAAGTAACGGGCGCAGGCGAGGTAAGAAACGTCAGTACCGGCTTTGCGAGTGTAGAGTGGATAAGCGGCTTCGCCAGCTTGTTGCGCCCACTTAAGTTCGCTATCCCAATAGGCGCCTTTAACTAAGCGAACTGGGATTTCATCCCCTTGATCTTTCGCTAGACGCGTTAACCAAACCAGTACGGGCAGGGCACGCTTAGAGTAGGCTTGTACTACTATGCCGAGTAATCCCCAGCCTTTAGTTGCTTCAGCATTAAACAGTTTTTGGAACAGTTTTAGTGATAACTCGAGGCGATCGACTTCTTCAGCATCGATAGATATACCGATATTTAAACCACGTGCCAGCTTAATCAGGCGAATCACTGTGTCGTACAGTTCAGTCAAGACGCGGTCTTCATTGGCCACTTCGTAACGTGGGTGCAATGCCGATAGCTTGATGGAGATTGTTGGGCGCGGTGATTCATTTTCGTTATAGCTTTGAGCACCGAGCTCAGTGATCGCATTGGCGTAATCGGTATAGTATTTCTCGGCATCTTTGCGAGTTAACGCCGCTTCGCCCAGCATGTCGTAGGAATGGGTATAACCTAACTTACGTTTGTCTTCGCTGTTTTTCAGGGCTTCTTTCATGTTGCGACCCAGCACGAACTGCTTACCCATGATCTTCATTGCTGCCATCATGGCTTGACGGATCACAGGCTCACCCAGACGATTCACTAAGCGGCTCAGCAAGTTGCTTGGGGTACCATCGAGTTTTTTATCGAGTTTAACGATTTTACCTGTGAGCATTAAGCCCCAGGTCGATGCGTTAACCAGTACTGAGTCACTCTTGCTCATGTGCTCATCCCACTTAGCGCCTGAAAGCTTATCTTCAATCAGCGCATCGGCAGTGGCCGCATCGGGAATTCGCAGTAAAGCTTCGGCTAAACACATCAGGATAATGCCTTCCTGTGTTTCTAAGCTGTACTGTTGCAGGAAGGCATCTATGCCGACCATCAAACCTTTTTTATCGAATTGACGAACCTTATTGACCAGTTCGTGGGCACGACGAGTGACGCGCTCTATGGCTTCATCACTTGAGGGAACTAGTTTGATCAGCTCTGACAAGTATTGTTCTTCATCGACAATGTAGTTGTCGCTGACTGCTTTGAACAGTTCGTCGAGATTGGCAGAATCGTAGCGGCCTGCCAGCACTTCACTCGCTTTGAACATAGTTATCGCTTCCATCTTGGCCGTTATTGGGGCGCTATTGTTGAAACAAATTGGGAGGCGCCAAACGCATTTGATATTTTGTATACAATATGAAGGTTTGCGCGCGCAGATTATACAACCAAAATGTGACGGACAACACTATAGCGTAAAAGATTGTGAAGTTTGTTTGATTAGCTTGTTAATAAGTCGATGTAACGCTTGATTGACAAAAAAGCCAGTGTTTGAAAACACTGGCTTTTGGAAGGTAAATTAAGACTTTTTGTGTGTCAGACTCACATCCAACGTTTTTTATTACGACGTTGTGGTCTAGGTAAATACACTAAAATAATGCCTAGGATTAAGCCCATGCCTGCGATTAATCCACCTTGGCGCCAAAGTTCAAAACGCTCGTCTTGAGCTGTGCGATCTACCGCATTTTTCAGTTGATCACGTTCTTGAGTCGTTTTAGCTAGGTTGGTTTCTAACTCGCTTAGTTTAGCCTTTAATTCGAGCAGTTCGCCGGCATGATTATCTGTTGAACTTGATACTTCTGCTAACTTAGCTTTGGCCTGTGCGAGTTCAGTTGTTAACGCAGGGACTTGCTCACGGAAACTTTGAGTCGAACTGATCAAGTTGGTTTGTACCCAACCTTCACGGCCTTTATGGTCGATTATTTTGGAGTAATCACCTTGAGTTTCGTTGAGCAGTGTCACAGGTTGACCCGCTTCAATTGATCCAACAATTCGAAACTCAGTACCAGGGCCACCTAAAAGATACAGAAACACGTTATCCGAGATGTAGCGGGATTGGCCTTCGGCCAGCAGGTTGGAAGACAGCAAGATCATTCCTACCAGAGTCAGGAGTCTAAACACTTTTGTATTCTCATCAACGAAATAGTCTGCACATGCTAGGGATTTGAGGCCTGTAATGCAAGAGGGAAGTCATAGACTTCCCTCAACTTTACGGCATCCATGCTATGACCATTCCAATTTAATTCAATCTTTCCTACGACCTTCTAGTCCTAGGCGCTAATACTGCTTAATGTCAGCAACACATTTAGCGAGACTTCTTAATTAAAAATACCTTTAATCATATAGAAGAAGATGATTGATAGGCCAGCACCTGCTGGTAAGGTCACAACCCAAGATACGACTATATTACGTACCACACCAATGTTAATCGCTGCGATACCACGGGCCATACCTACACCTAATACCGCACCCACTAAGGTTTGTGTGGTAGAAATAGGTAAACCAGTGCTAGAAGCAATAACTACAGTCGTTGCCGCGGCTAATTCTGCCGCAAAACCACGACTTGGCGTCAAGTGAGTGATGTTTTTTCCGATAGTTTGCATAACGCGCTGACCAAAAATCGCCAGACCCATCACAATACCTACGGCACCCAAAGGTAAAATCCACCAGACTAGAGGTGATTTCGCTGCAATCTCACCACCGCTATTGACGACAGAAACAACCGCCGCTAATGGACCAATCGCATTTGCTACATCGTTTGAACCATGGGCAAAAGCCATACAACAAGCAGTCAAAACCATCAGGATCGCAAACACTTTTTCAACGTTTTTGAACTGGGTTTGACGATCTGCTTTATCACTCATTTGTAAGCGTGAAATGGCGATTTTACCTAAGATACCAACTACAGCAGCAATAGCACCTGCGAGTAGGTAAGACTCGGTAACTGAGAAATGCAGACCAACATGGGATAAGCCTTTCATAATCGTCATTAATGACATGATGAAACCAGCAAATGCCATATAGAAAGGTACGAAACGCTTAGCATTACTCAATGGATCGTCAGTGTTGAAAATGAGTTTTTGAGTGCTTTGGAAGAGGATGAATGCCATAAAGCCCGAAATAGCGGGGGTTACGATCCAAGAGCCTACAATCCCGCCTACTTTATCCCATGAGACT
Source organism: Shewanella sp. SM23 (assembly GCF_025654295.1). Taxonomy (NCBI): domain Bacteria; kingdom Pseudomonadati; phylum Pseudomonadota; class Gammaproteobacteria; order Alteromonadales; family Shewanellaceae; genus Shewanella; species Shewanella sp. SM23. The sequence goes on along the minus strand of NZ_JAKKRM010000017.1, from coordinate 91,398 downwards.
GAATCTGCACCAACACCCACGGCGGCGAAGCCAATAATGGCACCGACGATGGAGTGAGTCGTTGATACTGGCCAGCCAAGAGCCGATGCGACGACAAGCCAAATACCTGCTGCCAACAATGATCCTATCATGCCGTAAACCAGCAATTCAGGAGTTGCAGTGAAATAGCTAGAATCAATAATACCGCTACGAATTGTATTGGTAACTTCGCCCCCAGCTAAAAATGCACCGGAAAACTCAAAGATCATTGCGATAATAATCGCTTGTTTAATTGTAATTGCGTTTGAACCTACAGAGGTTCCCATCGCATTGGCGACGTCATTCGCCCCAATACCCCATGCCATGAGAAAACCAAATGCAGCCGCAATGGCAATAAGCCACGGGCCATTGGTGACTAAGACGTTAGCCACCTCAATACCTGCATCAACCATATTGATACCTTGATAACCTTAATTTGTTAAACGCGAGCCAGCATAAGCTCAAGACGCGAACCGACGCGTTCGGCAAGATCTGCAAGACCACCGACCCATTCAATCGTTTTGTAGAGGAACATCACATCGACAGGATTCAATTCAGATTCCATAGCGAATAACTGACGGCGTAACTGAATTTGTAGATCGTCAGTATCTTCTTCGATGATATCGAGTTCGTTGATCATTTTTGCCACTAAGTCGACTTCACGGCCACGGAAACCTGTTTCTAACAGATCTTCGAGTTCATTAATGACTTGTTTTGCTAGTGCTACCGCATCGATACAGCGTTGTAGATAAGCAATAAATGGGACTTGCATGACCTGAGGGATTAACAGCTGACGGCCGATAACACGACCGGAAATATCTTTGGCTTTGTTGGCTATCTTGTCTTGTTGAGTTAAAAGTTCCAATAAATCTGTACGTTCTACTGGCATAAATAAACCGCTTGGCAGAGTCAGACGGATTTCACGCTTCAGTGAATCTGCTTGCTTCTCGGCTAAACTAATTTGCTTACGTAATTGAACTGCACTGTCCCAGTTACCTGTGATAGTGGCTTCGAAAAAGGGGACGAGTAACGATGCGCAATCGTGTACTTTGTCCATGTGCTCTTGAAGAGGCTTAATTGGCGATTTTGCAAACACGCCCAAAATAGAGTTTACTGGCATTGCCGTTTACCTATTTAGATTGTTCCATTATTGGAAAAAGCGGGCGCATGTTAACCTATGCGTCCGCGTATTGAAACTGTGTTTTTTCAGAAAAAACGACAGGTTTATTCTAACGGGTTATATACCAACTGCAAAACCAAATCCTACGGGATTTTTATGACACATTTGTGACATTATGAACTAAAGATGACGCATCGATGAATATTTGATGACAAAGTGAGCGGTTACGCAATGAATGCTGAGATTGAATTAAAACTGTTTTTCCTGCCGATATATCAAGAATCCCTGATAAATAAGTTAGATAGTCTCGATAATGCCGTACCTCAAGGTCAACGTCGTTTGGCGAATGGTTACTTCGACACCCCTGACTTGCAATTACGTCAGTGGGACATGGGATTGCGGGTGCGCGGTTACGATGCGCACCGAGAGCAGACCATAAAAACCGCAGGACAAGTCGTGGGCGGCATTCATTCGCGGCCCGAATACAATGTGACTATCCAATCCGATAGCCCAGACTTAAGTCTATTTCCTACCAGCATTTGGCCCGTTGATGCCGATTTAGCGGCGACGCAAGCTCAGTTGACTTGTATATTTCACACCGATTTTTATCGTCGCGCTTGGCATGTTCAGATTGATAACAGCGTGGTCGAAGTGGCGTTAGACATAGGTGAAATCACCGCAAATGGCCAGCAAGAAGCCCTGTGTGAGCTCGAGTTTGAACTCCTCAGCGGCGATACTGAGGCGCTACTTAAGCTGGCGATGCAAGTGGCGAGCGTTGTGCCCGTGCGTTTAGGTAAGGCCAGTAAAGCGCAGCGGGGCTATCGATTGGCGGGCAAGGCTAAGCCGCTCGATTTAAAAGCATTGGAATTTCTGCCACTGGCCGAGTCACACGATTCTTCTTCACAGGATTTAAGTGCAAACTGCCAAATCCTGCTTGAAACCGCCCTTGAGCGTTGGCAATTATTAGAGAGCATGATCGCAGAGGAAAGCGACCCTGAAGCCTGTGTGGTACTATGGTGGCGGATGCGCGCCTGTATTCGTTTGCTGCGCATGACCCTAAATCAGCTCGAATTATTGAATGTGACACTGTCTAGCCAATTTATGCTGATTGAAAAGCAGCTCGATTTTATTGAGCAGGCACAGGCGTTGACCGCTTTGCTTGGTAGCCAAAGAGGCTTATTTGCTAAACTTGGCCAACACGCCCAAGTTAAAGTGCGACTTCTGGCGCAACTGACAGAGATTAATCTGACGGGACGCTTACTCTTCCTATGGCAACAGACCGAATATGGTCAATTACAGCTGGCTATTGTTGAACTGTTGCTAAAGATCAGTGCTGGTGAAGTGGACATCACCCATCAGCCTAGCTTACGCCAGCATGCCGATCGTGCTCAGCAAGCTTCTTGGATGGCGATAATTGAGGTCATGCCACTCAATAGCGTCATGACAGCGGCGAATTATCTACAAGTGGCCACAGTGTTGGATGCGAGCATTCTTGTGGGTCATGCCTACGGCAGCTTATATGAGGCGAAATCACGGGACGCATTTCGTGCACCTTGGCAAGATCTCGCGCTTGGGATTAAAACTTTGGCTTGTTATCGCGCCTTACAGGATGCGAGTCGGGAGTTAGATATCAATTTAGCTGAGTGGCTGGAAGACAAGCAGCAGAGTTTGTTGTTTGCTATGGAATCGACACGCCGTAACGCGATGCAACAGCAGGTCTACTGGTAGTATTACTTTTTATCGCTGATAAACGGAAAAGGCTCAATCTAAAATAGATTGAGCCTTTTCATTAGTCCGTTTTCGCAACAAAGTCAGCTATTTTTTGTTTCGATAGCCTGCTTAAGTTCCGCAATTTGAGCCAGCATTTGCGCTTGATTTTGTTATATTTTTTGTTGGTTCTCTTCCATTCTCGCTAAGGCTAATTCAAGCTCTGATTTGATTTCGGCTTTATGCGCATCTTGGCGTTCTTGGCGTTCAGATTCATCTGGCGCGACAAATACCGATGCCATATAACCTGAAATCACCCCAAAAAAACTCACACCGCTGACAATGACCACGCCACCTATGATGTGGCCTGCTGTGCTTACAGGATAATAATCGCCGTAGCCGACGGTAGAGATAGTGACTAATGCCCACCAAATCGCTTGCTCAGCGGTCTGGATATTGGCGCCTTCGGTGCCGCTTTCGACGATGAGCATAATGACGGAAGCTAATGTTAGAATCGTCACCATAGCAACCAGTAAACTGGCTAAGGTGGCTTGTTTACGTTGTTTTACCAGTGGGAGCAGCAGTGAGCGACTCATGCGGATCAGGCGTATTACCCGTAGGATTTGAAAAAGCCGTGCCATACGTAGGGCTTCAATCGCCGGAATACTGGCAATAAAATCAATCCAATGGTGTTTAATGAAAAAGCGTTTATCGCGAGCACGGATCAACCCAACAAAGAAGTTGATCATAAAAATCATGCAAATACTGGTATCGACAAAGAAGAGCAAGCGGTAGGTTTCGCTATCTAGGCGGCCGAAGGTCATGACAAGTACTATGATCACCGACAGCAAGGACAATAGCATCATCGCCATTTCGAATGGAGAAGGAGTGCCAAGGGTGCGAAGCGACCATGGGGTTTTATCTGTCATGCCAAACATGATCCCTGTTAAGTGCGGCGAATATCACTACTAAAGTAAAAGACTTTAGGCTGTGAGTAAATTGACTGAGTTAATAAAAGGGCTATATATCGATTAATCGCGCCAGCCAATGGTAAGAAGGGTTGGCGCTTGAGATCTGCGTTGCTTTAGGTTTCATCAACAAAGTGGACTAAATCGTCGAGTACACGGCGTTTAATTTCTAGCTGTGAATCGGCACTTAAACCATATTTCTCTGCCAGTTGCACATAGTCATCTGCATTGAGTGACACGGTAAGGCGCGGACGCGTTGGCCGTTTCGATACGCTAAGACCTAAAATAGTGCGAATTTGATCAGAAGGGCTAACGCCTGCATCTAACGCGGCTTTACGAATAGAGTATTGAAATTTTTCATCGAGATCGAAGGCAACCTGTGTCGCCTTAGCGGCTTGTTGGTTCTTTAACCATTGCTCGGGCAGAGGGTGTTTGGTTTTACTCATGGCGTATTACCTATTGCTATCAACCGTTTCTAGCGCTTATCTGTGAGATTGTATTGGGATTATTGATAAAGTGCGAGCACGCACTTTATCTTTTTTTTGTGTTATTTCGCCGGCCAGTATTCCCGAATATCCGTTAGCGGGCGATATAGGGTCAAGACGACATCTGTATCACCCCCTTCGTAGACTTCCACTTCGACGGCGCAGCTTTCATTGTCATCAAGTAATAAATAGTACTCAAAGGGCTCACCTGTGGCGCCATTGGCATCCTGTGGCGGCTTTTGGCCACGATAATCCTGACGATGGAAATAGCCAAAAGCGGCAAAAGTCACTTGGTGGTATTGTTTTCCAAGCCATTGTTCAAGTTGTTCAGCTAAGTCGGCCGGTAATACTTGCGTAGTTAACTCGGCATGACCCGGTTCCTCGAACAGGGCGCTGAATTGCTCGAGATTGAATAATTGCTCCACTTGGGCGCGGGAAACCTTCATCGAAAAGGCGAGATAGGTTTCGTCGTCTTCTTCAATGCTCAAAAAGAGAGTATCGCTACCATGTCCCTTGAGTAACCACTCGGAGTGTTGTTTACGTTCCGACTCGTAAGTATGTACGGCTTCGACTCTTAATTGTTGACCACGGAGTTGTGGTGGCAGGGCAAAACTATCATCAATTGAGATCATGTCGCCGACATTGAGCTGGGACGGGTGATTGAGCTCGCGCTGTGGCGGGGCTTTCTTACCAAAAATACTATTGAAAAATCCCATAGTGACTCCTGCTGACTATGCTCGCGTGCGGCCTCATATTGATTGGCTGCGGATATTCACGGGCAATAGTGATCATTTTTATTTAATGAGGATGAAACAAAAAATGCCGAGGTCAGTAGGGGGTGATGATCCCACTGAGACTCGGCATTCGGTCAATCATTGCTTAGCTTTTACGTGCTTTGATTCGATCTAGCACTGCATTTGCGTTTGACTTTTGCTCACCAATACCCGCTTCGGCTAGTTTGGCTTGCAACGACTTATCACTGTTTTCATCGGCTAAGGTTTCAGCCGCTTTTAAACGGTCGTCAAATTGTTGCTGACGTGCCTTGATACGTTCTAGTGAATCTTTAGCGTTCAGCAGCTTAGAGTTGCTAGACGCGAACGAGTCAGTAATGGTTGCCGTCGCTTTTTGGACGCTTTCGGTGGTTTTAACCATGCTCAACTGACGTTGATAATCAGACAATTGGCGTTCGGTTTTCTTCACTAAGTCTTTCAAGCGTGCAGCATGGGCGCTAAAGCTGTCGTTGGCGCTTTGTTGCTCAGACAACTCTTGGTCTAACTGAGCAATCTTTTCAGCAATTTCAATCGCTAATGCTTCATTGCCTTTGTCTAATGCTTGAGTCGCATAACCTTCGTGTTCTGCAATCGAACGTTTCAGACGGTCGATTTCACGGCTGGCTTGCATTTCTTTTGCCATGACATCGGTCAGTTCACGTTTAGCATTGGTTAAATGCTTTTCTGCATCACGGATTTCCTGTTCGAAAATACGGGTTGAGTTTGCGTCAACGATGCTTTGGCCAACTTCGGTGGCACCACCGCGAAACGCTGTTAAAATTTTATTCAGAATGCCCATTTTGTGGCTCCTTATTTCAGATAGTCGACCAATTCATCAATAACTTCTAAACAGTTATCAGATAAAACTGCTAATTCTTGCTCGATTTCGAGCATGCTAGATTGTAGTGATAGCGCACCGTAAACCACGTATTTGTCATCAATTTTTGCAAAAGCTGACAAGGGCATTGGAATGTTGAGCTCTAGCATGGTTTCAAACATTTCACTGCGACGTTCTTGATTTACTTCGTTCTCGCCCCACAGGTAGCTGATGCAAAGTACTTGGTTGTCCGTTACCGATACAAATACTGGGATTTCTTCACGGCCGACCACATTCACTTGCAACACTTCGACTTCACCATCGATTGGATAACAATCAAATTGAAAGCCAGTTTGGCTGTTGTTGCCAAGACTGTTGAGGTGATTGGCAATGGTATGGATATTCATATTTGTCCTTATTGACATATTATGTCTGTGTTCAAAGATAGCACCGAGACATAATATGTCAAGTACTATCTCATCCTATTAAAAAAGATCCAGTCCTTGATTCTCGGACCAATCTTGCAAATGGTAGTGATACAGCTGCAATGAACCCAATTCATTGGGTTTTATGTTGGCGGCATCTTGATAAAAATTGGCTGGAAACTCAAAGGCGCCATCCACTAAACCTAAAGTGAGCCAGTCATCTTTGATGGGCAACTCAGTTAACTTCGCTAATCTGTGTTGTGCATCGAGTCCGCCTAATGTTGCAATACTCCAGCCCCATTCGCCAAAACTGGGCACATTATGATGGTACTGCTTGACGTCAAATCCCGCCAATGCCAAGGTTTTTGCTACCGAAATAAAGGCCTTAGGGGCATGGTAAGGCGATGTTGACTGTACAGTCAGAGCGCCATCACTGCTTATAAGTTCCTTTAATTTACGGTAGAAATAGTCCGAATAGAGCTTATTAAGATCGGGATGGCTCGGATCGGGCAAGTCTACGATAATCGCATCGTATTTCACGCCTGTGGCAATCAGTTTATCGACACCATTAAATGCATCGTCGTTGATCACTGTGACACGGGGATCGTTCAGTGCGTTGCCATTGAGCGCCAACATAGCGCGACTGAGACTATCGGGCATATCTGTATCGGGCGATTTAAATAATTGCACTAGGCCCACATCGAGATCGAGCAGCGTGACTTGTTCAGGCTCCCAGCGCAGTACTTGTTTGAGACCGAGTCCATCACCGCCGCCAATGATCAGCACCTTGTTGTGACGGGCACTGGCCGCGAGCGTAGGATGAACGAGAAACGTATGGTAGATGTGCTCGTCTATGCTAGAAAATTGTAAGCGACCATTGATGTATAAAGCATAAACGGGCGGCAGACCGTTACCGCGCAACCGCTCGGTGAAGGTCAGCTGTTGGAAACGTGTCGCCTTGGCGTAAACCACTTTGTCTTTATAGAGCAAATTATTGAATTCTTGCTCCCAGCGTGGGCCGTGGATTGCTAATACTAGTAAGACGCCAGTCACGATAAAATGCCCACTCAAAAGCAGTTTAGGGCGGCGGATTTTAGGCCAGAATCGCCAGATAAACACAAAACCTGCCAATAGATTGAAACTGGCGGTTAAGGCGGCGGCGAGTTGGATATCGATGGCGAGCATAAAGCCAACCCAAATTGCGGCACCTATGCCTGCGCCTATGTAATCAGCTCCGTAAATGGTGCCCGCGTTATGCAGTAAATGCTCGTCGGAAAGGGATTGGCGAACCCTAGCAATCAGCGGGATTTCCATACCAATCATCAGGCCCAATAACACACCCCACACATAGGGTAAGTATTCGCTGAGTTTTTGCAGCGAGCCTATCATGCCACCTTCGGGCAGTTGATCTGGCGGTAAACCTAAGGTGTTAGCAATGATCAATGGTAGTTGTTGACCAAAACCAATCACCGCTGCTGTGATTAAAATGGCGAGTGAGCCACAGAGTGCAACTGTGAGTTCTAAGATCACAAAACCGGTAAAGGCATCACGGATCTTACGCGCGGCGAAGGCACCTAGCCCCATGGAGACAATCATTAAGCCTATCATGGTGTAAATGGCGGCTTCTAATGCGCCTAAAATGCGGCCCGCATAGTGGGATAAAAGATATTCGTAGATCAGGCCGCAACCTGCTAATACGGCCATAATGCCCAATAAGAGAACATCGTCGAACCAACCTAGGCGGCTAGGTTTAGCCGCCGAGGGAGTTAAGCTAATTTCTTGCATTCGATTAAGCCATCAGTGCCGTAAGAATAAGTGCGATAGCGATACTGATCGCCATTTCTACTGCGGCGATACCGATATTGTGTTGTCTTTCCACTTCATCGGCTAAATCGATACGGGCTAATACCAGTTTCTTCACGACGAACAGCAGTAAGGAGAGCGCGATCAGCATAATGACTGAAAACACTAACCAACCGATCACGTTAGTCACATAAGCCGTTGGATTATAAATAATAAAGTGACTGGCGGCATTAAAGCTCAGTGCCATAGCAATCATATAACCCGCATGGCGTAGCGCTAACGCTGTATGACCTTGGGCTAAGGCTTGCTGCATAGATGAGTCTTGGTTGCGGCTTGCGAAACGGTTTTCACGCCAGCGCGTGAGTAGCACTAACATCAACTGCGAAATCGCAAAGGCGCTGAAGATGGCAATGAAGGTATCGACCGTTAAATCTTCTGCCCACAGCAAGACAGAGCGAATGATAATGGCGGTAGCAATAGCAACGCTGGCATCGACGATAGCGACGGACACATTACCTTTGATGATTTGCTCGTTCTTATCAAACTCATTTAGCGCTATTTTATCGTGGAGGAAACGGCCGAGTTTAATCAGTACTAAACCGAATAAACCATAGCAGCTCATGCCAATCGCTTCGGTAAGATAAGAGTGTGCCGCAGCGCCTGTGATAGCGCCAGTAAGCACTATGCCTAGGGCGGCAACTGCGCCAGCGGTACTTATGCCAAAGGCAAAGTTATCCCGCTCTGCCAGCTCCTTACTGCTATTGACCTTTACACTCCAACCTTGCAAATAACGCATTAGCGTTAGCAAAATCACGGCTATGGTGAGATCGATAGCCAGAATGATGGCTAGCTCTGGTGTGATACCGAAATCCTGAAATAATGTCATTGGAAATCCTTAGTTACTTGCCCCGGCGCACACTGCGGGTCGTGCGATTGCTGGAATTGCGGAAACTGCTGTCTTTAGCATAGTTAGATCGAAACTTACTGTTCGAACTCTTGCTCGCACTTGTCGTGCTGGCCTTAGGTGCGCTGGTACTTTCACGGGATAACGCCGTGCCACCAGTTCGCGGCTTAGCATAAGGGCTGTCAAAGCGCTTGCCTTGTGAGTCGAAACGTTTTTTCGTTTGTTCGAAAGTCTTATTTTGCGCATCCGCTTGTTTGGGTGAGGTATAGCGATAACGACCTACGTCATTGTAATAGCTATAACCTCGGTTACCCGACCAACGATCGTAGGAAACTGGGCGATTGAAGACATTCGAAAACATCGAATACATGCCATACCAAGCCCAAAACGACGTGCCGCTCGAGTCGGTTTGCCAGTTACCGTAAGACGGATTACCAACTAGCTGACTGCCTGGACCAAAATCTTCGCCGCCATTGGCTAATGTTGCTGCCTCACGGCTAATCGCATTCACGCGGGCAAGTTTGCCGTCGGACATATCGGCAACCACGTTGACAGGGTCTGACAACATATCGTTAAACAAACTGGGATCAGCGGCTTGATAAAGATTTTCCGCTTCGGCCAGCTGTTGATCGAGATCGGCAAAGTTACTCGCCACTTTCGATTCATCTAATCGACGTTTCAGCGAGGAATACATGGGACCTTGGGTGCCAGAATCCTTTGCTAATTCATCAAGTAATGGGGCTAAATCAGGTTTCTGCTGCTTTAACAGTGTGGTGTATTGTTTTAAGAGGTTAGCGTTACGCAACTGCCCGTCATCGATCATCGTCGTGAGCGTAGCGAGACGTTGCTGCGTGAGTTGTTGATACTTCGCGATTTTATCCGGTCTCTCATCGCCACAACCCGTCAGCGACAGCATAACGGCTAAAAAGAGGATCGATGTGAGAACACGGGTTAGCATTCCTGCCATGTTTTCTCCAAATGGTAATGAAATAAAACTCAAATACTTGCAGGCAATAATAATCTGCTTGCCCAATATGCCTGCTGCGCAGGTTATAGTACCCTTAAATGCCACAGATAAAAGGGGATACCTTTATTTGTGTGCTACATCAGGTAGCTGCAAGTCTCGTCGAACATAACATGATGTGGCGTCAATCTATATCATTTACGACATAATATGTCGATAGCTAAATTTGTTAGGGATTATTATGACCATGCAAAAAGACAGTAATAAGTCATTGTCTATTCTCGTTAATCAAACCGCTGAGCACAACTGGCTGCGGTTAGAGGAAGTATGGTCCGAAGGACTCGCGCAATTAACACCTGCCCAGCAGCAAGAACTCAAAACGGTTCTAGGGCTCAGTGATTACGTGGCGGCCCAGTTATGCCGACATCCCGAGTGGATTAACAGGCTGTTTGCCGGCGAGTTAAGCTTGATTGAGCGTAAAAACTTTGATCTTGAGTTACACGAAGTGCTGAGCAGCGCCACAACTGAAGAGATGGCAAAAGCCAGCCTGCGACGGTTTCGTAACTACCAAATGGTGCGCTTAGCTTGGCGTGACTTTTTAGACTACGCCAGTTTAGAAGCATCCCTGCTCGATCTGTCGGCGCTTGCCGAAGCGTTAGTGATTTGCGCCCGCGATTGGCTCTATAAAGATATGTGCGCCCAATACGGCACGCCGATGGACAAAGAAGGCAATGCACAGCCATTGCTGATTTTAGGCATGGGCAAGTTAGGCGGCCGCGAGCTCAATTTCTCCTCCGATATCGACTTGATTTTCACTTTCCCTGAACATGGTGAAACCGTCGGTGGGCGTCGCAGTTTAGACAATCAACAATTTTTTATCCGCATGGGACAAAGGTTAGTGAACTTGCTAGACCAAGTTACCGTCGATGGTTTCGTGTTCCGCGTGGATATGCGTTTGCGCCCCTACGGAGAAAGTGGGCCGCTGGTGGTGAGTTTTAGTGGCCTTGAGGATTATTACCAAGAACAGGGCCGAGATTGGGAACGCTATGCCATGGTCAAGGCGCGTGCGCTCGGACCTTGGAGCCATTTCTCCGATGAATTACACAGCCTGCTCAGACCCTTTGTGTATCGCCGCTATATCGACTTTTCAGCGATTGAATCCCTGCGAAAAATGAAGCAACTCATCGCCCAAGAAGTGCGACGTCGTCATTTGACCGACAATATTAAACTCGGCGCGGGCGGTATTCGTGAGGTCGAGTTCGTGGTGCAGAGTTTCCAATTAATTCGTGGTGGCCGCGAGCCTGCGCTGCGTCAGCAGAGTTTATTCGGCGCTATCGATACGCTCTACAGCTTAGGGCAGTTTGAATATTTGGCGGTCGATGAGCTTAAACACAGCTATTTACTGCTGCGCCGAGTGGAGAATTTACTGCAAGCCATAGACGATAAACAAACCCAAACCTTGCCGAATAATCCACTCGATTGGGCGCGATTGTGCCATGTGCTCGATATGGCCAACGAGGTCGATTTACGCACCCATATCGAAGCGGCAATGAGCAAAATCCATCGTCACTTTAAAGCCACCGTGGGCGGTGAAGAAGGCGAAGAAAAGGCCGAGCATTGGACAACGCAGCTGTGGCATGTGCAAGATATTGATGATGCCGTCGCGCTATTGGCCGAACAGCAAATCGACGATGACAAGCTGTGCCCTATGCTCAGCAGCTGGCGTGAGACTGTCACTAAGCGTTCCATTGGTCCACGCGGGCGGGAAACCTTAGATAAATTAATGCCAAGATTATTGGAAGAGTTGATTAATCAACAGAGTCCATCGGCTGCCTTTGAGCCCGTGTCTAAGGTGCTGGAGCAGATTTTAACTCGCACCACTTACCTTGAGCTTTTGTGTGAAAACCCTGGCGCGCGGCAACAGTTAGTGAGCCTGTGCTGCGCCAGTCCTTGGATTGCGGCGCAGTTGGCTAAATTTCCCATGCTGCTCGATGAGCTTATCGATCCGTCGCAGCTTTATGACACAACCTCCATCGATGATTATCCGAGCGAGCTGCGCCAGTACATGTTGCGGGTGCCCGAGGATGATATGGAGCAGCAGATGGAAGCGCTGCGACAATTTAAGCTGTCACAACAACTTAAAATCGCCGCCGCCGATGTCACGGGTGTTTTACCTGTGATGCAAGTGAGCGATCACTTAACCTTTTTAGCCGAAGCCATCATAGAGCAAGTGGTGATGCAGGCGTGGCAACAGGTTTCAGTGCGCCACGGTGTGCCCGCTCACCTTGAGGGCAATGACACCGGCTTTGCCGTTGTCGGCTATGGCAAGCTCGGTGGGATCGAATTAGGTTACGGCTCCGATCTCGATTTAGTTTTCTTGTGTGAAAACAAAGCAGATAACAGCCAGACCAATGGTGAACGGCCGATTGAAGTCGGCCATTTCTACCTCAAACTCGCCCAGCGTATTCTGCATTTGTTCTCTACTCGTACCACTTCGGGTGAGTTGTACGAAGTGGATATGCGTTTGCGTCCTTCTGGCGCCTCGGGTTTGATGGTCAGTGAGATTGAACGCTTTGGCGAATACCAAGCTAACGAGGCATGGACGTGGGAACATCAAGCCTTAGTGCGCTCACGTTTTGTTTTCGGCGACAATAGTTTAGCGGTCAAATTTAGCCGAATTCGCGCCTCGATATTAGAAAAACCACGGGATAAAGTTGAGCTGCAAAAAGCAGTACGTGAGATGCGTCAGAAGATGCGTGATCACTTGCTCAAAGCCAGCGATGGCATGTTTGATCTAAAACAGAGTCCCGGCGGTATTGCTGATATCGAGTTTATTGCCCAGTACTTAGTGCTGGCTAATGCCCATGAGTATCCAGAACTAACGATTTGGTCTGACAATGTGCGGATTTTTGGGGTGTTAGCTGAGCTTGAGCTTTTGCCTATAATGAGTGCCCAGCATTTAACCCAAACCTATTGCTTGCTCAGGGATGAAAATCATCGCCTGACTCTGCAACAAAAGGCGGGGCAGTTACCTGTGTTAGAGGTTGAGGAACATGCCGAGCGAGTGCTTAATATCTATCGCGCTGTGCTGGAATAGTACAGTCATCTAAAGGGAGTAAGGCTGGAACGAATATCGGCCTTAACTCCGCAAGAATAAGCAATTTAGGCTAGAGTTTAATGAGAGCAGTTAGCAGAGAGCACCATGCAATTACCTACTATCCCTGAAAACGAGCTGCAACGTTTGGCCACGTTACGCGCACTCAATGTGCTCGACACCGATGCCGAGGAACGTTTCGATCGTATCACTCGGCTCACGCGCAGAATTTTCTCCTTGCCGACTTGTGTTGTGACCTTAGTGGATGCCGAGCGGCAGTGGTTTAAATCTCGTCAAGGACTAGAGGTGACTGAAACACCAAGGGAAATTTCATTTTGTGGACATGCGATCAATCATGACGGCATTTTCATCGTGAACGACGCCCTCAAAGATCCCCGTTTTAGTGACAATCCTCTGGTGACTGAGCTGCCGCATATTCGCTTTTACGCCGGCTATCCCCTCACCATTCACGAGCAATATCGGGTGGGTACTTTGTGTTTAATCGGTACTGAACCGCGGGATTTTACGGCTGAAGACATTGAAACCTTAACGGATTTAGGACAAATGGTAGAGGCTGAATTACTCTCTATCGCGCAAAATACCTTAGATCCCTTGACAGCTATTTCGAATCGACGTGGTTTTGAATTACTGGCCCATCAGGCGCTGGCGAGTTGTCGACGTACCGAATCTGAGGCGGCCTTAGTATTCTTCGATCTCGACTTTTTCAAGGAAGTGAATGACAGCTTTGGTCATCGCAAGGGCGATCAGGTGTTATATGATTTTGCCCATATCTTAATGACCGCTTTTAGGGAGTCGGATGTGATCGCAAGGCTTGGCGGCGATGAGTTTGTGGTGCTGTTAAGTTTTGTGCATAGAGATACCGTCAATCGGGTCATCGAGCGTTTTAAGCAGTTACTTGAGCAATATAATCAACAGCATCCTAAGCAACATAGATTGGCGACCAGCATAGGTATCGTCCATTGGACGCCGGATTCAGATATGAGCTTAGAGGATCTGTTAGATTCCGCCGATAAAGCCATGTATCAGGATAAAGCCACACATCACAGTGATGCATCTTAAATTGTTTACGCTTATGCCAATGAAAAGGGAGACAATAATGTCTCCCTTTTCATTGGACTTTATTCGGCGAAGAAGTACTAAGCTGTAATGAGCGTTACCCAATGTTGATATAAGGGTAAGCCAATTAATACGTTAACCGGAAATGTGATCCCGAGTGAGGCTAGCATAGCCAGACCTATATTGGCTTCGGGGATTGCGGCACGAATGGCCGCTGGCGCTGCGATATAAGATGCGCTGGCACTTAATGCCGCTAACACTAAAATGCTGCCTGAAGGTAAGTCCAGCCAAACGCCTACACCAATACCACACCAAGCCAATACAAAGGGCGCTACGGCGGCAAACGCTAATAGGCGCCATTGTTTAAGTGGTAGCGGCAAACACACTTTGGCCGTTACTAAGCCCATTTCCAGTAAAAATAATGCCAGTAAAGTTTTGAACCCGCCTAGTAGCACAGGTGTAAGCGGCGCAAGTCCCGTTGGGCCATAAAGCCAACCTATCACCACACCGCCAAGGAGTAAGACAACGCCGCGGCTGGTTAAGGCTTCGTGCAACACGCTTGATTGATTTTCATTTTTGGGTGATGTTTCAATTGCTTTTTTGGCACTTAAGTATCTGTGTAACCAGAGCATTACGACAATAGCAGGTAGTTCCAGCAGCACGAGATATAGGGTCGTTTCTGGCCTTAAGATCAGCCCAGATTTTTCAACCATAGCCATCACCACCGCAAAGGTTCCCGCACTGACGGAGCCGTAATGGGCGGCAATACTAATGACATCGGTATGGCCAATGCGAACCAGCCGAGTTAGTACAGGGTATAAGGCCAAGGGGATAATCAAACCTAAGGCAACAACCGCTAACAGCTCAGTGATCACTAAGTTTTGAGTGTGACCGTGGAGCGCCATTCCGCCCTTTAAACCTAAGGTAAGCATTAACAGTATGGATAGGGTTTCGTAGATCGCGGGTGGGACTTTAAGATCTGATTTCACTAGGCCAGCTAACAGGCCTAAGGCGAAAAATGCAATGACAATATCGGGCATGGGTATCTCATTAAGTTTGACTTTTAAGCCGTACAAAACGCGCTTGTTTGTCGGGTGATCCTGATGGCTGGTGATTTTGGACCTAATTGGTTATATTGAAAAATAAATTGTTTACCACCTAGGTATAGATAATTGTCTATGGATAAGCGTTCGTCATCGACTCAGCTTAAATTGCGGCATTTGAGTTTTCGGTTACTGCAGGTGTATGTGCAAGTGGTGCGGTTAGGTAATATTTCCGCAGCGGCGAGGGCATTGCATTTAACTCAACCCACAGTGTCATTACAGCTTAAAAAACTGGCCGATGTGTTGGACGAGCCATTACTCGAGAGTCGTGATGGCCGCATGTTACCGACCTTGATTGGTAATGAGTTGTACCGCGCAGCCTGCGATACCTTGAGTCGTTTTGAGGATTTCGATGCTTTTATGCAGCAGGCTAAAGGTGGCAGTGTCGGTCACATTAATATCGGTATTGTCACTACCGCAAAATACGTGTTACCACGGATTTTAGGGGCATTTTATCGGCAGTTTCCACAGGTTAAAGTGACCTTAAATATTGGTAACCGTGCCCATGTATTAGGCAGATTTGAACGTCAAGAAGATGATTTATACCTGTTCAGTCATCCTCCAAGTGGCGATAACGTGTTATCTGCACGCATCATTAAAAATCCGCTGCAACTGATTGCACCAAAGGAGCATTGGGCTGTGGGTCGTGAACAAGTGAATTTTAACGAGCTTAAGAATGAGCGTTTTATCGTTCGCGAACCGGGATCCGCCACCCGCTTAATGTTCGAGTCTTGGTGCAGTGGCCAAGGCATCACGCTCGGTGACACTATGCAAATCGAGAGTAATGAGGCGATACGCTTAAGCGTCGCGTCGGGCTTAGGTTTGTCGGTGATTTCGGCGCATACCTTGCAAGAAGGGCGCGAAAAACCTGCAATTCTAACTGTTACGGGTTTTCCGCTCGAAAGTAACTGGTATCTAGTTGGCCGTAAAGATCGCCGTTTGCCCTATGCCGCCATGCAAATGGTGGACTTTATGGCGGCGCATTTGGTCGAGTGTATCGAGCCAGAATGGGTTGCCACTGATATCAGTGAACTGGCTATGCACTTTAATCATGCACCGCAAACTCGGTCCTAGCACTCTTGAGTCTCGCTTGTATTATGGAAGCTTTATTAAACTAGATCATAGCGTTATGCATTGAGGGTAACTGTTGAACACATCTTGCGCCATTACCCTCAGATTCCATTATAAAGCGATACTCTAGACTTTAAATCGCGTCAGTAGATTGTTCAGTTCAACGGCGAGTCTTGAGAGTTCATGTGCCGAGGCACTGGTTTGCTGTGCCCCCGCAGCACTTTGGCTGGCAAGATCACTAATATTCACAATGTTTTTATCGACCTCGCGTGCGACTTTCGCTTGCTCTTCGGCGGCGCTTGCGATGACCATGTTGCTGTTATTCATAGTACTGATTTGGCGATTAATCGTGTTTAATGCATCCCCTGCTAATCTTGCGACTGAGAGTGCCTGCTCAGCCTTTTGGCCGCTGTGCTGCATCGATTGCACAGCCGTTTCGGTGCCATGCTGGATTTTGTTAATCATGTCTTCAATTTCACGGGTCGAGGACTGAGTGCGATGGGCTAGGGCGCGAACTTCATCAGCAACAACCGCAAAACCACGGCCTGTGTCGCCCGCTCGCGCCGCTTCAATGGCTGCGTTTAAGGCCAGTAAATTTGTTTGCTCAGCAATGGCGCGGATCACATCGAGAACTTTACCTATATCCCTCGCTTGAATCGCTAAGGTTTGAACAACCTGTGAACTTTGCGTCACATCCTGATTCATGTCGATAATGGCAGCGACTGTCTCATCTACCTGTTTTTTACCTAATTCGGTACTGCGGGCGGTTTCTTCAGAGGCTTCTGAAGCGAGCACCGCCGTATTGGCAACTTCATCTACTGCCGAACTCATTTCGGTAATCGCAGTTGCCGCTTGCTGTATTTCATCATTTTGTTGCTGTATGCCGCGGGAAGCATCTTCAGTGACTGAATTGAGTTCTTCGGCGGCGGAGGCGAGCTGGCTAGAGGAGTTTGCTATATGGGATAAAGTGTCGCGCAGGTTTTGCTGCATTTCAGCTAATGATTGCATCAGTTGACTGGTTTCATCTTTACCCTCTGTGCTGATTTTCTGCGTTAAATCCCCCCTTGCGACTGCCACTGAAATGCCTACAGCTTCCTTCATTGGCTGCACGATACTGCGAGTTAAAAATATTGCCACTACAAATGCAGCGATTAAGGAGCCCACTATCATAATGCTGTTTAGCCATTTACTCTCGTCGTAGGCTTGTGCAGTTATTTGACCTTGTTCCTTTGCATATTCAGTATTCAAGCTGCCAATGCTAATGAGCGTCTTTGTCATTTTTTCGGCTTGCACTATCATGACATCATCCATGATCCGTTTAGCTTCGGCTGCATCATTCGCCTGTAGCTTGCTGATCATCTCATCTTGATGCTTTAAATACAGATCAAGGCTGCCACTAAATTCTTGATAGAGCTCCTGCTCACCTGGCAGGCTAATTAAAGGCTCATAGTTTTTTTGATCTGTTTTAATACTCTGGCGGATTTGCCTTAATGCATCGAGTCCTTTGTTAAGTTCAGCAGTCGAATTTGCTAATAACAGGCGAAATGTAAACACCCTAGCACGCATCACATTGAGGTTGATGCTCGACAGACTGACCAGCGTAGGTAGGGTATTATCTTCAATTTCTTCTGCAGTGGATCGCATGGATGACATTGTCTGTAATGACATGATTCCTTGAAGTAGCAACACAAGAGCAAGTAATCCAAACGCAGCAATTAATCGTGAGCCAATCTTAAATTGTCGTAACCACATAAGTTAATCGTCCCTGTATTTAAAAGAGTTCCGTTTAAGGCAGTTCTTAATATTTTCTAGCGAATATTTCGAACTAAGTGTCATGGCGCTTAGTCAGAATCATGAGTCTTTAGTTGGTTGCATAAACTATAGATTATATTTTTGAGCTTTTATGTTGCAGGTTGTAAATTTGATCGATTTAAACCTATAGGCTGTAAATTAGAATAATTGAAACTAAGTTACACCGTACCTTAAAACTCAAGGTTAGCAACAGCTAGAAGCAAATTGAACGTAATGAGTCATTTGGTTGTGTGGATTGAATCGATTATGGTAGATGGATTTATTACTTTATGTATTTGATTTTTAACTATTATAATGTTTTTTTCTGTACTAGTTTGTCTATGATTGCAGATTTTCAATTTAGGTACTTATTCATCTTTCTAGGCTTGTATCTGCAAATAGCGTATTTGACTTGTTATATTCTGAATGCATGAATTATCTTGTCACTAATTGTTCCTCGAATTTTTATCGTGATGACTAACTTCTCGCTTATCAATATTAGGCTTTTGGTCTAACTCAACAGAGCGATAAATCGCTAATGTTTTACGGTCATTCACTTCGACTCATTGCTATTAATCGACTGTAGGTGCGGCGGAATTCAAAACTGAGTGCGCCACCTTGATAGAGTTCACTCAGTGGCACGTCGCAGCTGAGATATAAGCTGACATTTTGATCGTATAACTCATCAATCAAGCTAATAAAGCGCCGTGCTGGGTCGTCGTTGGCCGCATAGGAGAGTTTGCGCTCGCCCGTGGCTGCGGCTTGGTTATCACCTGTACCGTCCTCTGTGCCGCGGGCACGGATCCAGCCTTTTATTTCGCCGCCTAATTTGGGAACGCCGCTTACCATTAAGATCTTAAATCGACTGGTGATTTCGATATAATCGAGCTGGGATCTCGGGCCGTCACATAGGGCATAAAAGTCGAACCAAGCGACTGAGTTGCCTGTTGGCGCTATAGCGGTGCGGATCACTGGAATTTCACGGTTGCAGATGGTGAGGCTAGCATTACTCATTCTGCTATCACTAATGCCAATAGCGCTCATACTGAGTGTATTTGGCGTTAACCCATTCACTAGCTTGTCAAAAATCCGCTCAAAATCGAGTGTTCCGGTAATGCCTATATTGCGGGAAATCGAGGCGTTAACTTCAGCGCTATCAATGCCAATCTCGTTGTTTAATGAAGCATTGATGGCGTGCATTCTATGGTCTTGGTTGCCATTGAGATGCAGCATTTGAGTGTGTGTTTGCAGCAGTTGGATGCAAGGTAAAAATCTGTGTCTAGCTAGGCCGTTCTCATATAAGCGCTCAATAGGAATATTTGAGGTGGCGACCAGCACCACACCTTGTTTGAATAGGCATTCAAAGAGCCCAGCGAGTATCATGGCATCGCCAATGTCCGAGACAAAAAACTCATCGAAACACAGCACCTTGCACTCTTTTGCGAGATTTTTAGCTATGAGAGTTAACGGATCTCGTTTACCCGAATGTTCGCGTAATGCTTGGTGAATCCGTGCCATAAATCGGTGAAAATGCAGTCTTAACTTGCCTTCACTCGGCAAACAATCGAAAAACAAATCCATCAGAAACGTTTTGCCCCGACCTACATCGCCCCACAGATACAGACCTTTGATTGCTTGTTTGTTGATAAGGGAAAACTGTGCTGAATGTGGCTGTAGCATCAACTGCTTAAATAGTACATCGAGCGCCAACACCGCCTGTTGCTGCGCGGGATCGTCAATGAGATCTATGCACACCTTGGCGCGATACGCTTCAAGTGGTGTCACGATTGGGGTTATCGATTGCGAGCTAGCGGAGTTTGAATGTGCCATGTCGGGGTCTCGTTGGCGGTTTGTTTTCGGTGTTTGCTGCAGTTAGAGTGTTCTTTAGCTTTGTTTTAGTGCGATATCAGCACTCACCTTTTTGAGGCATCCTGTTACTCATATTCAGGTACTCGGGAGCCATATGGCAAGATGCGCAGGGTAACATAGTCGCTGACGTGACTTAAGTCCCGCTCTGAAGCTTAGGTTAAATACTAAGCGAAACCAGTGCTTTATTCTCGAGGACTTTTACCATAACATCTTTGTCACAAAAATAATGATATGGAATGAATCCTATGGCGAGTAAGGGCAATGGCATTACGGTTATCAGTGCACAAACCTTGATTGAGGGCGACATTCAGTTAGAGAGCGCGGCATTCATTGCGGGTAAATTGCAGGGCAAGATTAGATCAGCAGGACAAATTAAGATCGAACTTGGCGGCGAGATCTCTGGTGAAGTCAGTTGTCATGAGCTGCGGGTTTGTGGCGTATTTCGCGGAAGAGTCTGTTGTAATAAGTTGATTATTACCAGTTCTGGTGTGGTTGACGGTGAAGTCGCCAGTCATCAGATGGAGATTTACGAAGGTGGGCAGTTTATTGGTCAGCGTATTAAAGGTCCTGAACTCGATGCCTTGCCGGATATGCTACAAGCACTCGCGCCAATAGCTCAACGCTCAGATGCGCATTTATATGCCAGTGAAAGCACTTTACTAAGAGGTGATAATCTGGCGATTCGCCCTTGGCTGTATGTTGCAGTGGCAACTGTCGTCATAGCGTTAGGTTTTAGTTTTGGACCAGAGCAATTGCGTGAGTGGTTACCGAATCTTAGTGACAGCACGTTGAAAACTGAGGTGTCTCCGGCAATCGAGGGGCTTAAGGCAGTAAATGGTATGGCTCCTGATCAACCTGCTACGCTAAATAGCGCGAATGCCGACAATATGGCGGTATTACCGGCAACTGATCCTGATCCGCAGGCTATGCAGCAGGATTCGGCGATGGAAGATTTGCAACAAATGGAACAAGGCCATGAACAGATGACGCAGGGTGATAATGGCGCACCGCCAGCCAGCGACAGTGCGACCAATAAGCTCTAATCTGTCGATCGCGCATTTGAATCTTTTAGAAGGATTATTTGGCTTTAGTTGTCAGTTAGGCCAACCTTAACCCTTTCAAACTGCCACTCTGGTAGCTTAGTTTTTAAGTCAGGAAGAATTCGATCAACATCGCCCCGCAAGATAATCAATGGTTCACCGCTAAACGCCCCGTTGGCTAACTGCTGCAGCCTTTCGGGCGTTAGAGCCTGTAATCCTGCATTTAGCTGCTGAACTTCAATTTGAGTTAATCCTGTCGCGACTTGGTGGATATATTGGTTTTCACGTTGAATGCTGTTGTCTTGGCTGAGCAAATCTTCACCGATCAAATAGGTTTTAAGTGCATCGATTTCACCTTGGCTAACACCTTGCGTCTTAACGAGTGTTAGGTGATCTACTATCCCCACCACAAACGCGCCCGTATGTTCTATGGCTGTACTGCCATAAAACTTGATGCTGCTGGAGAGCGGTGCATTGGCGCACTGGCCGTAGATGCCATAGGTGAGACCGCGTTTTTCCCGTAAATCATAGTAGAGTCTGCCCGAAAAACTGCGGCCCATGAGTGCGGATAAACTGCGACAGCTTAAGGCGACTTCCTGTGGGTTCAGTTGCTGCTGAGTTGATGCATCACTTAGGACATGATCTATGGCATAACCTAGGCGGACTTGGGTTTGCACGCTGCCCGGCGCATCAATAAGGTAAATCCTCTTGATTTGCTGAGGCTTTACTGTCTCTAGTTTATCCACTTTCGGCCCTGAATTAGGCAATATTGGCCACAGTTTAAGGCTAGCTTGAAGGTCAAATTTAGCGTTATTTGCCAAAGAGTTGGGTAGAAAAAGATGCCACTGTGCTTGTGTTACCGCCTGCTGTTGGATTTGTTGCAGTTGCCTTAGGCTGAGCGAATCGAACAATGCATTATTATTGATCACTCTATTGTAGGGATGTTCAGGGCCGAGCAGTTTATCGCGCCACACTTTATCTATCTCGGCGCCACTAAAGGCGTTTAAGTGTTTATTGAGCTTGAGTTGACGGCGAATATTGTCGACATCGACGGGGGTGGTTGTCGCATCAACAAAGGCATCTGGCTGCCAAAATTGCAGTAGTAAGTCGTAGATATGGTTAACATCGTCGGGGCAAGTGAGGCTTAAATTAATGCTGTGCAAGCTGACACGCATACTGAAAGTCTCAAGACAGGGATCTGCGCGGCTAATGGCAAGTGCGCGGGCCTTTTCTTGAAAGGCAATCTGTAAAATATCGGGATTATTGAAGGGAACTTGCGGGCTCACAGCCGCTAAACTGACCCTGTTACTCACACTACTATTCATTTGAACTGAGGCAAGGCGATGTAACTGATAGGGTAAATCCAATTCGGTATGGACTTCATCGGTAAAAATTTCATCCGTTACGGGGATAATGACGCCGCTTTTGGGTAAATGATTGTTCAAAGAGCTGCCCAAAGGATTGTTTAAAGAGTTAGGTAAAGAATGGGCTAAAGAGTTTGGTGTTTCAAAATGGGCCAAACTCGGCGGTTCGCTCGGCGTGAAGACGATTTGCGTCTGCTGGCAGGCGTTTAGTGATAAAGCCACAGCGCAGAACATTAAGCCTTGTAGCTGCTTTGACATTGTCAGAGTCGTCATAATACCGCATCCTCTAAACTGTCACTCATATCGTTAGGCAGCCATTCCAGTAGCGTTTTACCCCAGCGAATATACCAAGGTGGCAGTAGGTCGACTCGGACATAATCTTGGTTGAAATACCGTTTTGCGACGCTTTGGATATCGTCGGCCGTGACTGCGTTGATCCGTTGCCACTGCGCAGTAAAGGGATGGTCTTTATCTTGAGCCGACGTTGCGGAAAGCTTGATGGCTAAGGCCTGTGTGTCATCCAGTTGTTGTAATTGATTGTTTAACCACACTTGTTTAAGTGTGCAAAGACTTGCTTCATCCAGAGCATCTTGCTGCGTTTGTGCCACAAGTCCCAACACTTTTTGCACTAAGGCATCGAGTGAGGTCCGTGCCCGTGGAACCAAGACGATATTCGCTATGCCATGATTTTCTAACTCAAAGGGCAGGGAGTAGCTGAGCATTTGTTCGGGATTATGCAGACTGAGTTTAGCAAGTGCACTGGTGGTGTTTTGAAATAAATAGCCTTCTAGCAGCCGAATTGCGGCAGCATCTGGGTGATCTTTACCTACTGCATGCCAAGCGAGCAGTAATCCGGGCCAAGGTCCGCGCTCATCCACTAACTCAGCATGTACTTGTTTAGGCTGGATTGTTAACTCAGAAAATTCAGGTTCAGCAATCGTTGGCCTAGACCAAGCCGCAAAATTTTGCTCAATCCATTGTCGGGTTTGTGGGCTTAGTTTGCCGACAAGGGAAAGCTGCATCGCATCGGGACGATAATAAGCACGGTGAAAGGCAGTTAGGTTTTCTGGTGTGGCTTGCAAGATATCTTCGCGACTGCCAATAATACCGTGACCGTAGGGAGTGCCTTTTACTTGCTCGAGTAAAAACGCCATCGCGCTGCGGATATAGGGCTGATTATCTATGGTTTGTGCCATTTCCTGCAGTACGGTTTCCTGCTGATTTTTAACCGTAGTGGCGTTAAGGCTAGGGCGGATAAAGCGATCGGCTTCGAGATATAAGCCCAGTTCTAATGCTTGGTTTGGCAGCGTCACATAGTAGTTGGTGTAGTCAAAATGCGTGCTGGCATTAAAACGTGCACCTAAAGCACTGAACTGCTGAGCATAGGTATCGCTGGGGGCATTTTCACTCCCTTTAAACAACATGTGCTCAAACAGATGGGCGTAACCGCTCTGACCTTGGGCTTCGTTGCGGGCGCCTAAATTAAATTGGCTGGCGACTGTGACTGTTTGTTTATCTGCCATGGGCAGTAATCGCACTGTTAGGCCATTTTGTAGCGTATAGGTCTCTATATTCGCTTCGAGCGCATATAAGGCTTGCGCATCTTGCTCGGTGCGGCATTGGGCCTGTAGCGTATGACTGAAAACACTGGCCGAAATGGCGATAAAAAAGGTGATTTGAGTGTTCATAAGTGCGTCCTGCCGAGCTTATTTTTTAATTCGTTAAATGTCTTACTCAAGCTGGATACCATTAACGACAGGCAATTGATACATTCGCAGGTATCGATACAGATTGCACCACTGTCGACGACTGCTCGGATTTCATCGAAATCAGTTGAATAGCATTCAGTTTTTGAAAAGAACTGCTATGATGGCACAGTTCTTTTTCTGGCATAAGTACAAGATATGGTAAGCAGATCTCCGTTCGAATCCTTTCAGTGGAAAAGCGATATTTTTAACTGTGAAAGCACTGATATTGATAATTTCTATCTGCTGCTTGAGCAGGAAATGACCCGTTTGGGCATGGTTGAGAAAACATTGGGTGAAGTGGGTAAATACGATGTTAGCTTGTATCAGTCACCGGCCGCTAAGTCAGGCTTACCTTCTTTATTGATCAGCACAGGATTTCATGGCGAAGAATCTGCAGGCCCATGGGGTTTGTTGCATTTTTTGAGTGAAGCTTCAGCAGACCTATTTGAACGGGTGAACTTGAGTTTATTGCCTCTCGTCAATCCTACTGGATTCAGTCGTGGTCATAGATTTAATAAATACGGCGAAAATCCAAATCGTGGTTTTGTATTTGAGAACGGTAAACCTAAAGCGAATGAACATACATCGGTTGAAGGTAAGCTATTGTTAGAGCACGCACAGTTACTGCTTGCTGCGAGTCGAGACGGTATTTTAACTTGCCATGAAGATGTCTTGAGTCGTGAAGCCTATGTGTATTCTTTTGAGCCAAGCCAAGTGCCAGGACGTTTTAGTCTCGATCTGCGCGATACTTTAGGTGGTTATTTCCCGATTGCGGTAGACGGTGAGATTGATGGGTGTCCTGTTAAGGATGGTTTGATCTTCAATCATTTTGATACGTCTTTTGAAGCTTGTTTAGTGCGAAGTGGTGCTCGTGTCGGTGCTTGTACTGAAACGCCTGCGTTGCAAAACTTCGATCAACGCGTATTAGCAAACAGTGCTGCTATGACTCACTTCTTGGCCCTGTGTGCACCTTTATGTGATTGATATTTTAGTCTATTACGTTAGTGAATAGCCTGACACGACAAAAAAATACCCGCAGATTGCGGGTATTTTTTTAGGTGGTATTCGCCAGTGAATTATTGATTAATTCGCATTGGCACACCAGTACGTTCATCGAGTAGCTTCTTGATCACAGAAGAATCAGTGTCAGCTTTCGCGATAAACTTAGCGATCTCTTTTGGCAGTGATATCGCAACTGGCTCATTTGATTCAAACTCCGCCACAGTGCGAGACAATGGTTGATGCACGGCTAAGTAGCGTTTACCGTCTGGCTCTTCGGTTGCTTTAATCGGCTGGTTCACAAATTGTACCCGGGTTCCCACTGGTACAGTCTTGAATAGATGCTCGATATCTTCATGGCGTAAACGCACACAACCTTGACTGACACGCAAACCAATACCGAAACTTGCGTTAGTACCATGAATCGCATACAAGTTGCCGATATACAGCGCATACAGTCCCATAGGGTTATCTGGACCCGCTGGCCATACCGCTGGCAGGATTTCACCTTTAGCAGCATATTCTTTACGAATGCGCGGTGTGGGTGTCCAAGTTGGATTCGCACGCTTGCGTTGTACAGTGGTCACCCAGTTTTCTGGTGTGTCTTTACCAATTTGGCCAATACCAATAGGCAACACTTCAACAGTCTTTTTGCCTTTCGGATAGTAATACAAACGCATTTCAGCCACGTTGATCACTATGCCTTCACGGGGAGCGTTTGGCAGGATCAATTGCAATGGAATGATCAGTTGGCTACCTGGTTTTGGCAGAAATGGATCCACACCTGGGTTAGCTTCGAGTAAGTTACTGAGACCAAGCTGGTATTTGGCTGCGATATCTTCGAGAGTGTGTTTACCCTCTGGAACCGTATAATACTGGTTCTCGCCAATTAGCCTGCTTTGGGCGGCTGGTAAAGGATATTCCGTTGCTAAAGCGGACAGACTAGGGAAAACCAAAGTCAATAATAAAGCTGTGGTGCGAAGCATACTCATAAGCGGATACTACGATTCCTGTTAATAAAAAAGCGTGTTTAACGCAGCTTTCTCTCTTAAAACGAGAGCGGCAATTTGACGAGCAAAATGCACTGGCGCGCGAAGCTCGCATCCTTCCTTATTTTGGACATTATTTCAACTGAAATATGATCAGTACGGCGTATTTGTCGCTTAATTTTTTGTTTTAACGGTTTTCCTTAGCGGCGTCAATTGTCAGTATTTAGTCTTGTCGTTAAAACCTGCTGTACTCAATTATCTTGTGTATACCTTCCTGCTTGATGAAAAATATTTGCAGTGTTAACCAATCTAAAACGTGTCTGTTTGAATGGCGAGCATGTATGGCGTTACTGGAATTGATTTGTTTTGGGAAAACAGAGTGTGGTCCTTTTCTGACAAGGCTATTGCTCATCGGATAAAGTGAATTTAAATCATTTCATTGGCAAATAAATGGAGTTAAAACAATTAGCTTAAGGATAATGTTCAAATATTCACCCTTTACACGACATTATTTTATCTGACACTAAATTGGCTATGATACCGTTAGTTTATACAGGTTTGTGAGCTGAGTTTTGCTTGAATGATTTGAGTTTACGTTCAGTTTGTTATTTTTAACTATTTGATATTTATTTATTTTAATGCTTATTAAGTCGTGTGGTGATGTTCTGCTATCCTTTAGGTTTTACGTTAGCCTTTATCTAAAGGTTAATAGAAAGTTGGTTTTATGACATTTTTTATGTAGATGATTGAAATTTAATATTTAACGCTCCAATAATTCGATATTTTTGTGCTAATATAAAATCATAAAATTGTGAGTTGAGTCATTTTTAACCTCGGTGATTTGTCTATCGTTTAACTAAACAACCTGTATTAAGGAGGCGTTTGTGGATGCAGATTCCATCAATAGTTTTTTTCTGATTGGCGCCTTGCTTACAGCAGTGAGTGTTTTACTTAGTCCTATGTCTTCCCGTTTGGGCATCCCTATTTTATTGATTTTCCTCGCTGTGGGTATTTTGGCTGGCGAAGATGGCCTTGGTGGAATCCAGTTTGATGATTATTCAACTTCCTATTTAGTCAGTAACTTAGCCTTAGCGATTATTTTACTCGATGGAGGTATGCGCACCCGCGTTGCCAGTTTTAGGGTGGCGCTATGGCCTGCATTATCGTTGGCGACCTTTGGCGTTGCCATTACGACCAGTATCACCGGCATGATGGCCGCATGGTTGTTCGATTTGCATTGGTTGCAAGGTTTGCTGGTGGGCGCGATTGTGGGCTCGACCGATGCCGCTGCGGTATTTTCACTGCTTAAAGGGCGTAGCCTTAACGAGCGGGTTGGTGCGACCTTAGAAATTGAGTCCGGCAGTAACGATCCCATGGCGGTATTCTTAACCGTAACCTTGATTGCCATTCTTGCCAATGTCGACAGTGAGTTGTCCTTCAGCTTTATGCTTATTAGCTTTATTAAGCAATTTGGTCTGGGGATCTGTTTAGGTTTGGGCGGCGGCTGGATGCTGTGGAAGCTCGTCAATTTAAGCAAGTTAGCTGATGGTCTGTACTCTATTTTAGTTTTAAGCGGTGGTCTGATTATTTATGCTGCGTCCAACAAACTGGGTGGTAGCGGTATTTTGTCGATTTACTTAGTGGGTCTGTTCCTCGGCAATAAGCCAACCCGTGGCCGTCATGCGATTTTGAACGTACTGGATGGTATGACTTGGGTCAGTCAAATCGGCATGTTCCTCGTATTAGGGTTATTGCTTACCCCTTCAGATTTAGTCGATATCATGATCCCAGGTTTTGCTCTGGCATTCGGGATGATTTTATTTGCTCGCCCTGTCGCCGTATGGATCAGTCTATTGCCGTTTAAGAGCTTTAGCAGTCGCGACCGCTGGTTTATTTCTTGGGTGGGGTTACGCGGCGCTGTGCCTATCATCTTAGCAGTATTCCCTATGATGGCGGGCTTACCGGGTGCTCAGTTGTACTTCAACTTAGCCTTCTTCGTTGTATTAGTGTCGTTGCTGGTTCAAGGTGCATCTTTGACCACAGCAGCGCGTTTAGCTAAGGTGGAACTGCCCCCAAAGCCGTTACCCGTTTCGCGCTCGGGAGTTGAAATTTACCCGAGCAGCGAATGGGAAGTGTTTGTCTATCGTTTGAGTGAAAGTAAGTGGTGTATTGGTGAGCCGCTAAAGCGCTTGGCTATGCCAGATGGGACACGGATTGCGGCGGTATTTAGGGATGACACTTTGCTGCATCCATCGGGTAGCACTCGTCTCGAGGCGGGCGATATACTCTGTGTGCTGGGTCAGGAGAAAAGTTTAGAAGCCTTGAGTAACCTCTTTAGCCAAGCGCCAGAAAATAAAGAAGTACAACGATTCTTCGGTGATTTCTTTATTGAAACAGACGTTAAGCTTGCGGATCTCGCGCCTATTTATGGTTTAAGTTTAGATAATCTCGCTGATGATATGACAGTCGCAGACCTTGTGGTATCTCAGCTTGGCGCTAATCCTGTACTTGGGGATCAGTTCCACTGGCAGTCGTTGCATTGGGTGGTGGCGGGGCTGTATGAAGGTAAAGTCACTAACGTAGGTATTCGTTTACCGACTGAGAATGCGCTCTAATCCTATGTGCTAGATGGTCCTTACTATCGAAAGTCACCATAAAAAATGCCAGCTTATTTGCTGGCATTTTCGTATTCAAAAACTGAATGAGTTACTGATATAAAGATTTATCCGTTGGGTCGGGACGGGTCTTAAAGCGGCGATGTAACCACATATATTGGGCGCGGTTTTTATCTATGATGGATTCAATAATCTTGTTACCGCGAATGGCATCGGCTAATTCATCTTCGCCGGGGAAATTATCCAGCGGTGGCATCACTTCAATTCGATAGCCTTTATCATCTGTAGTACGTTCCACAAAAAAAGGCAGGACTTTGGCTTTGCCGAGTTTAGCTAACGTGGTGGCACCGGTAATCGTTGCCGCATCTGGCATGGCATAAAATGGGATAAATACCGCACTGGAACGGCCAAAGTCTTGATCGGCCGTGTACCAAATCACATCGGGATTGCGGAGGCAGCGTATCATTTGGCGCAAGTCGCGTTTAGAAACGAGACCTTTATTGGAGCGTAAACGGCCTTTGACCTGCAGGTATTCCATCACTGGATTATTGTGTGGGCGATAAACCCCCACGCCGGGTTGGAATTGGCCGAAGATACGTGCGCCCATTTCCAGCGGCAAACAATGCACGGCAAAGAGGATCACGCCGTGGCCAGCATTTAACGTGTCTTGTACGTGTTCTTCGCCTTTGATACTCATGTGCTGCTGCACTTTTTCATCGGGCCACCACCATGCATTGATGGTATCGAAAATGGCTTTGCCCGTTTCTTCAAAATTACGCGTGAGTAAATCTTCTCGCTGTGCTTCCGTCATTTCAGGGAAACAGAGGGTCAAGTTACGGCGCGCTGTGTGGGTGCGACCAGCTGCGAATTTCATCACTAAGCGACCCAATCCCTTACCCAGCGTCATCTGCCAAGGAAGCGGTAGAAGCTGAGTTAAACGCATCAAAAATACGCCAAACCACATGGGCCAATGCTTAGGATGATATAAAGAAGATGAAAACTCGGCTTTCTCGACCACAAAAATACTCACTACTTTTGAAAATTACTGCTCATTCTAACTCAATTTTTGCTGAAAATTAGGTACAATCACGGTTTAATTTCTGCATAAAGATAAGAGCACTATGAAGGTTTCTCTGCCAGCATTTGAAAAAGCCAGAGTGTTAGTCGTCGGCGATGTGATGTTAGACCGCTATTGGGTTGGCCCTACGGGACGTATCTCCCCTGAAGCCCCCGTACCTGTGGTGAAGATTAATCAAGTCGAAGACAGACCCGGCGGCGCGGCCAACGTGGCGCTCAATATCGCGACCTTAGGGGGGCAAGTCCAACTTGCCGGGCTCGTCGGCCAAGATGATACTGCCCATGCCCTAACGCTCGGTGTGCAAACTTTAGGGGTTGAACCCCAATGGTTAAGTATTGCTGATAAACCAACCATCACTAAGCTGCGGGTGTTATCACGTAATCAGCAGCTTATCCGCCTCGATTTCGAAGAAGCCTTCGACAAGGCCGATAGCGTGCGTTTATTGAAACAATCCGAGGCCTTACTCGATTCTGTCGATGTCGTGGTGTTATCTGACTATGCTAAGGGCGCTATCGATCAGCCGCGAGATTTTATTGCTTTAGCGCGTTCGAAAGGTGTGATGGTATTAGTCGATCCTAAGGGCAGTGACTTTGGTCGTTATCATGGCGCGTCACTCATTACCCCAAATATGAGTGAGTTTGAAGCCGTTGTTGGCACTGTGACCTCTGAAGCCGATCTGCTAGAAAAAGCCCGTGGCTTACTCAAGCAACATCATTTTGATGCCATTTTAGTGACCCGCTCTGAAAAGGGCATGACCTTAGTGACCGCTAATGCGCCTGAGTTGCACATTCCTACCGTTGCCCGTGAAGTCTATGATGTGACGGGGGCTGGCGATACTGTGATTTCAGCCTTAGCAACCTCATTAGCCGCGGGCGCCGATTTACCCCAAGCTTGTGCGATTGCGAACACCGCCGCTGGCGTTGTGGTCGGTAAACTTGGCACTTCTACCGTGAGCCGCATTGAGCTTATTGAAGCTTTAGCTTTGCACCATGGAGAATCGGGTTTTGGGGTGGTGAGTGAAGATCAACTGGCCTACGCCTTAGAGCAAGCCAAACTGCGCGGTGAGCGTGTGGTGATGACTAATGGTTGCTTTGATATTTTACATGCGGGCCACGTGAGCTATCTTAAACAGGCGAAAGCTTTGGGCGATCGTTTGATCGTCGCGGTAAATGATGATGCCTCGGTTAAACGCCTCAAGGGTGAAGGCCGTCCAGTTAATCAGGTTGATCGTCGTATGGCTGTGCTCGCTGGCTTAGCTTCTGTTGATTGGGTTGTGCCTTTTAGTGAAGATACGCCGCAGCGCATCATTACTCGATTGCTGCCAAATCTGCTGGTCAAAGGTGGTGATTATAAGCTTGAGGATATTGCTGGTGGCGCTGAAGTGATTGCAGCAGGTGGCCAAGTGCAAGTGCTGGGTTTTGAGGATGGTATTTCAACGACAGCGATTATACAAAATATCATGGCGAATCAGTGAGCTTAGTCGCTCTGGCATTCGCATCTAGCCTGACTTGGACGCCCATTGCCGATAAGCAGGCTTTGATTTGCCCTTTACCAGAGCTTGGCACTTGCTTGGCATTATTGCCTAAGCAAGTGTTGGCGCAGCTGCCCGCCACGCTAGATCAATTTAAGCGCGATTTAGGCCGCAGAAGTGCCATGGTCATGCCCGTCGATGACAATAAGATTGCGGGCCTAGTCTTAGTGAATGAGCAGCTGACACCACAAGTACAGTTAGCCAGTGTCGATATGGTGACCTATCAATTACCTTTACTTGAACAGCCGCAATTAACCCTATGGCATGAGCTCGGTCATTTGGAGAACCTTGCTCTGCAAGGCTCTGTGTTACCGACTCACTTGAGTGCATATCAACATGAATGGCTAGCTGACATTTATTTGGTTTGGCGTATCGCACGGGAGAAAAATGATTTTGCCTTGGCGTGGCAGCAATACCACAGACGCAACCTTGATGCATTAACAAGCCCGCAATATTTGTCGCATTGGAGCTCGCCAATGTTGATACAAGTGTTGCATCGATACGATGTTGCTCAAGTGGCTAAATTTGCCGAGTATCGGGACTTTTTAACGAATTTCTACCCTAAAGCCGAGCAATTAGAGCCGAGATTATTAGGTGAGTATTCGAGCTTAATGCAACGCACTTTTGGCGCGAGTGTATTGCAACCCCTTCCTGAATATCTATTTTGGCGAAAAGCTGATCTTGGACACTATCTCCAACCGACGTTCGTTTTACTCATGGGCGAAGAAAAAGCACATAACTGGTTGGTACAAAATTCAATGTTATGAATGTGTTAATTAAATCAGTGGTGAAGCCTGTTTTAAACTGAACCCTAGCTGAACAAAAGTGAAATACGCTGGTTACGGCCCAGTGAACAGCAGTAATCCCTGAGCGGCTTTGGTAAGCTTTCCCCCCTAAAAATAAGAGGGGAGACATTACTATGGCTAAGCGCTCGCGAGTACAAACTGAGCAAACCATAAATCAAATTATGGATGAAGCGTTAAGACAAATTTTGACTATCGGCTTTGAGACTATGTCTTATACTACGTTATCTGAAGCAACGGGTATTAGTCGCACAGGTATTAGTCACCATTTTCCACGCAAAAGCGATTTTCTTGTTCGTTTAGATAGTCGTATCGGCAATCTATTTGTTGCTGCGCTGGATTTTTCTAGCCAAGAGGCATTGGAAACATCCTGGATGCAGGCAATGCAGGAAGAGCATTACCGCGCAGTATTAAGACTGTTCTTTAGTCTTTGTGGTGGTGCGAATAATGAAATTACCCTCTTTAGAGCGGTGAGTACAGCGCGTCAGCAAGCGATTGCTGAGTTAGGCTTAGCGGGCGATCGCACGATCAACCACCTATTAGGCCGTACAGCTGTGATGTTGCTATCCAATTTTGATGTGGCAAAAGCAGCATAATAGACTGACCAATGAATATAAAAATGGAGCCAGATGGCTCCTTTTTTGTGGGTAAAAATCGTGATTTGTACTGAGGTAAGTCATACCCCAATAGTGTAGGATGACCACTCAATAATGATTTAAGTTAGTGATATTGCCTTGTACTTTTGATTTGACAGGATAAAACATATGGACATGACCCCCATCTCTAATGAGGCAGATATGCCTAAACGCACCATTAAGCTTGATAACACTGAGCTTATCAAAACCAGTTTTTGGGTGAGTCAGATTTTTATAATCATTGCGACTGTTGTTGGCGTGTATTTAGCCGCACAAGAAGGGTTGTCACAGGCAATTAAATTTGATGCCCTGAGCAATATGCAGAATAACTATCATTTGCGTCATGCCCTATATGACGAAGTGAGTGACAATGTTGAAATCTTGAGTCATTACGCTGACACAGTTGAGACTGTGAGTAGTAATAGTTTAGTGAAAATGCATCCGCAGATGGGATTATTTGTCTGGGATAACATGCGCTATTCTGCCAATGCGCTAGAAACACCGAGTGATATTTTGTCTGATATTCGTCGTTTGTATTTAGAGTCTGAGAAGATCATTAGCAATATTGAAACCCGTCACTATAGCGTTTCTTACGGTAAGGATCAGTTGCAAAATGTATTGAGTAAAATCAAAGAAGATACTTTGCCAAAACTCAAAACGAATTATGAAACCCTGTCAAAAGAGCTTAAAGATAACGATATTGCCGCCGACTAACGTATCTTGGCTTAGCTCCCCCCCAAACATCAGGGGTCATTCTTATCCCTGATGTTTGAATCCATTGATGAATTCAGTGTTGCTGACAACACCTCTGTATGATCTGCTTTAGTCCCCCATTATTTTATGGTACTTAAGCTAATGATGAATCTAGTCAGATTTTCTCCGTCGGTATTTATCATCAAAACCTTGTTGAGTTAGCTTAATTCCTGTCGATAGGCTTGAGTTAATTTTTGCTGTTGTAGATAGATGCGAATCGCCAAGAAGGTTAATGCGGCAGCAATCACGGCGCTGATTGCGTGGTGGAAGACTAAGTGACTTATCAGGAATGTGGGCAAGTCTTCAAAGCTGTCGATAAGGAAAAGCTTAGTGATTAAGCCGATATAGACGAGAAGATGCAGAGCCGCGCCAGTGATAAAGAGTCGTTTAAATTTATCAATCAGTTTGATATCTAACTTGATATTACACCATCGACAAAATAGGTACCCACTCAGGCCGATGATAATCGATATCCAGCCAAGCCCGAGTAATGAGGTTTTGATTAATACGGCAGACAGGATAAACAGCCCAAGCAACATTTCTTATTTCCTTAAATCAGCTTTAGATTTAACTTACTGTTTTAGCTTACATTAAGCGTATCAGCATTTGGGGCAGATAAGCCTCGCATCATATTGGCGCAGAGACTAGCTTAATAGGCTTAAAAAAATGTGAAAATAAAGGGAGCCAGTGGCTCCCTTTATTTCTTTAGAATAATGTTTATCGCCTAAACGATTTCTACTCTGTTGATATTAAATCAAACTCAAAGTGCCTTTAAAATGGCTTCAACACTGGCCTTAGCATCCCCAAACAACATTTGGGTATTTTCTTTGAAGAACAGTGGGTTTTGCACGCCGGCATAACCTGTGTTCATCGAACGTTTAAAGCCGATCACGTTTTGCGCTTTCCACACTTCCAGCACTGGCATACCTGCGATTGGACTGCCTGGATCTTCCATTGCCGCGGGGTTAACCGTGTCGTTGGCGCCGATAACGAGCACGACATCTGTGTCTTTAAAGTCTTCGTTGATTTCGTCCATTTCGAGCACGATATCGTAGGGGACTTTCGCTTCAGCGAGTAGTACGTTCATATGGCCTGGTAATCGACCAGCAACTGGATGGATACCAAAACGCACTTTCACGCCGCGATCACGTAGTTTTTGAGTGATTTCCGCAACAGGATATTGCGCCTGCGCCACTGCCATACCGTAACCCGGAGTGATGATGACTGAAGTGGCATTTTTCAGCATATCCGCCACATCTTCGGCGTTGGTTTCACGGTATTCACCCATTTCTTCATCACCGGTTGAGGCCACACCATCTGTGCCAAAGCCGCCCGCGATAACTGAAATAAACGAGCGATTCATGGCCTTACACATAATGTAAGACAGAATAGCACCCGATGAACCCACTAACGCGCCGACCACAATCAAGAGGTCGTTCGACAACATAAAGCCTGCCGCTGCCGCTGCCCAACCTGAGTAGGAGTTCAGCATAGACACAACCACTGGCATATCCGCGCCGCCAATGGATGCCACTAAATGCCAGCCAAAGGCGAAGGCAATCAAGGTCATCAACAGCAGTGCTGGCATAGTGCCACCTGTCTGAACGAAGTATACCAACAGGGCGAAAGACACTAGCACTGCGACTAGGTTTA
The DNA here is from genome assembly GCF_025654295.1 of Shewanella sp. SM23. Lineage (NCBI taxonomy): Bacteria > Pseudomonadati > Pseudomonadota > Gammaproteobacteria > Alteromonadales > Shewanellaceae > Shewanella > Shewanella sp. SM23. The sequence goes on along the minus strand of NZ_JAKKRM010000017.1, from coordinate 56,204 downwards.
GCTTGTGGCGATGTGGCAGCATCAGAGGTTTAGATGAAATCAGTCCGCGTAACTTACAAAAGGCAACGATAGAACCCGTAAAGGTCACCGCACCGATGAAGATCCCGAGGAAGACTTCGACCAAGTGAATGTTAAGCATAGCGCCAGTGAGGTGCTCTTTGCTGGCGGTCTTCACCGCTTCACTTAGCGCATCTTGTACTGCGGCGAGGGTCGTATTGATATCACCACCGACTGCCACCACGACTTGTGATACTTCCTGTGGGTGTAAGTCGATAAAGCTGTTGAAACCCACTAATACCGCGGCCATACCCACAAAGCTGTGCAATATAGCAACCAGTTCAGGCATTTCAGTCATTTCGACTTTTAGTGCTAAACGGATACCAATCGCGCCGCCAATCACCATAGCGATTAAGATCCACGCAATTCCGTTAGTATCGGGGTTGAAAATGGTAGCCAGTAGGGCGATTGCCATACCTAAGATACCGAATAAATTGCCGTGTTTTGCCGTCTCTTGCTTCGACAGTCCCGCGAGACTGAAGATGAAGAGAATGGCGGCAATAATGTAAGCTGCTGTTACCAGTCCTTGAGACACGTTAAACCCCCTTAATCCTTACGGAACATCTTCAGCATGCGCTGAGTGACGGTAAAACCACCGAAGATGTTAATACTGGCGATCAGCACGGCGATAAACGCCAGTACAGTGACCAAAGTTGAACCCTGACCGATTTGCAGTAGGGCGCCGACCACGATAATGCCCGAAATCGCGTTAGTGACTGACATTAAAGGCGTATGCAGTGAGTGGGATACGTTCCATACCACGTAATAGCCAACAACGCAGGACAGCAAGAATACTGTGAAATGCGACAGGAACTCTGGTGGTGCTACCGATGCCACGGCAGCAAATCCTGCAACGCCTAAGGCGGCGAGCACGTATTTGAGCTTAGATGGTGCCTTCGGAGTGGTATTTTTAGGCTCGATTTTCGCCGCTGGTTTTGCTGGCGCCGCAGAAACCGAAATCGGTGGCGGCGGGAAGGTCACTTCACCTTCTTTAATCACTGTCATATTGCGCATGACTACATCATCAAAGTTGATGCTGGCTGTGCCGTCTTTTTCTTTACACATTAACTTCATCAGGTTGACTAAGTTAGTGCCGTAAAGCTGTGACGATTGCGCCGGTAGACGACCGGGAAGGTCGGTATAACCAATCACTTTTACGCCGTTAGGAGTAACAAACAGCTCACCCGATTGCGTGTATTCGCAGTTACCACCCGTCGCAGCGGCTAAATCGACGATCACTGAGCCGCTCTTCATGCTATCAACCATGGCTTTGGTGATGAGCTTAGGCGCTGGACGACCAGGGATTAGCGCTGTGGTGATGATGATATCGACTTCTTTGGCTTGTTCGGCAAACAGTGCCATTTCGGCGGCAATAAATTCATCCGACATGGTTTTAGCATAACCGTCCGATGAACCACCTTCCTCGTTACCAAAATCCAGTTTAAGGAATTGGCCGCCCATAGATTCGATTTGCTCGGCCACTTCTAAGCGGGTATCGAAGGCGCGCACTATGGCGCCAAGCGAACCAGCAGTACCAATGGCGGCAAGGCCAGCTACACCAGCACCAATGACTAACACTTTGGCGGGCGGTACTTTACCAGCAGCGGTAATTTGGCCAGTAAAGAAACGGCCAAATTGATGTGCGGCTTCAACAACTGCGCGATATCCACCAATGTTTGCCATAGAGGAGAGGGCATCAAGTGACTGGGCACGGGAGATGCGTGGTACCATGTCCATTGCCATCACGTTGATCTTACGTTTAGATAACTTCGCAACCAGCTCAGGGTTTTGTGCGGGCCAAATAAAGCTGACGATAGTCGCCCCGTCTTTGATTTGTTCAATTTCGGCGTCGCTTGGCGCATTGACCTTAAAGATCAGATCGGCTTGCCAAACGTTTGTTGTCACCTTCGCGCCCGCAGCTTCAAAGGCTGCATCATCGAAACTTGACAGTTGACCTGCATTGGCCTCAATAACAACTTCAAAGCCGAGTTTTTTAAGCTGCTCAACGGTGGCTGGGGTCGCGGCGACCCTAGTTTCACCGGCGAGACTTTCTCTCGGTATTCCAATCTGCATGACTACTCCCTGATGGTTTATATAATCGTTCCGCCTGCTGTTCTTCCTTCATCGTACTCAACTGCAAAATCTGTCGTCACCAGCGTTTATTCGGCGGGTGATTCGAGTCAGTTAGGGCATTCAATCTAGGATGGACACTTTTTGTTTTTAAAACAAACTATTCTGTGGGCAACAGAAATTATTGTTCGACAGGCTAATGACCATTGTGGCAATACTTTAGCTTGGCACAAGTGCATATTTCTCAAGCAGGCCGTTTCTGCACTGGTCGGATCAAAAACTTTTAACCAGTGCACACTTTTGTAGCTTAAATTTTGCACTTTGTATATTCCAAAATGGAATTAAAAATCCTATTTTATTCTTTTTTGCTTTTCTTAAACCGCGATAAGCTTGTGGACATTACACTGTCATAGGGCCGTCTCATGTTGTTAAAAGAACTTTCATCGCTGGCTTCGCCATTGTCTCAAGGACAAGTCGATAAGCTAAAACAACTCACTTCTGAGTTAAGTGCTGTGCAATTGGCCTGGGTGAGTGGCTATCTTGCTGCCACAGCCAATGCGGGCCAATTAGCGCCTGCCGCACAGGCGCAAACGGCTCAAACTGTGACTATTCTCTATGGCAGCCAAACGGGTAATGGCCGTGGTGTCGCTAAAGCGCTCGCCGATAAGGCGCAGGCGCAAGGTTATGCGGTCAATCTGGCTTCAATGGGCGAATACAATGTTCGCCAATTAAAGCAAGAAGCTGTGCTTTTATTGGTGGTCAGCACCCATGGTGAAGGTGAAGCGCCGGATGATGCGATTGAATTACACAAGTTTTTAGCATCGAAACGTGCCCCTAAGTTAGACAATTTACATTACTCAGTGCTGGCGCTGGGGGATTCTAGCTATGAATTTTTCTGCCAAACCGGTAAAGACTTCGATGCCCGCCTAGCAGCGCTGGGTGCTAAATCACTATTACCTTTAATTGAATGTGATGTGGATTATGAAGCTGCCGCGGGCCAGTGGCACGCCGATGTATTAGAGGCCGTTAAGCCGCTAATCGAAACCTCGTCCGCCAGTGTGGTATCCATCGGCACCGCTAAAGCGATTGGCGAAAGTGAATTTACTAAGCAAAACCCCTATAGCGCCGAAGTGCTTGTGAGCCAAAAAATTACCGGCCGTGGATCAGACCGAGATGTGCGCCATGTTGAAATCGACCTTGGCGACTCAGGCTTAACCTATCAAGCGGGTGATGCCCTTGGTGTGTGGTTTAGTAATAACGAAGTCTTAGTCGATGAAGTCTTAGCGGGTTTGTCATTAGCCGCCGATGAGTTAGTGACCCTTGGTACTGAATCCTTGTCCCTTAAGCAGGCTTTGGTTGATAAGAAAGAATTGACTCAGTTATACCCTGGATTAGTCAAAGCATGGGCCGAATTGAGCGGCAGCGCAGAACTGCTGGCATTGAGCGAAGATAAAGAACAAGTGCGCCACTTTATCCTTAAGCATCAATTTGCCGATTTAGTCACTCAGTATCCGTTATCAAATAACTCAGTAACCTTAAATGCAGCAAAACTGCTTGAGCTACTGCGTCCATTAACGCCAAGACTTTACTCTATCGCCTCAAGTCAAAGCGAAGTCGAAACAGAAGTCCACTTAACTGTGGCCTTAGTGGAAGATGAGCGCCACGGCTCAGCACGTTTTGGCGGCGCGTCACACTTCTTAGCATCTGCGCAGGAAGGCACGCAAGTTAAGGTTTATGTTGAGTCGAACAAGCATTTCCGTTTGCCTGAAAATCCAGAAACACCAGTGATCATGGTGGGGCCTGGCACAGGTGTTGCGCCCTTCCGTGCCTTTATGCAGGAGCGCGTAGCACAAGGGAGCCAAGGCGATAGCTGGTTATTCTTCGGCAATCCTCACTTTGAGCAGGGTTTCTTGTATCAAACTGAGTGGCAACAGTATCTGAAAAATGGCGATCTCAGCCGTATCGATGTGGCGTTCTCACGCGATCAAGCTCATAAGATTTATGTGCAGCACCGCATTAAAGAACAAGGCCAAGCCCTGTGGCAATGGTTGCAAAATGGCGCGCATCTTTATATTTGTGGTGATGCTGAACGTATGGCCAAAGATGTTCACCAAGCCTTGATTGAGGTGGCAGTCGAAGTCGGTGGTTTGAATACCGAAGCTGCTGAAGCCTATTTTGAAACCCTGCGCAGCGATAAACGTTACCAAAAAGACGTGTATTAATCTCAACCGTTGCGCAGATAAGAAACGCATAAGAATAGCCAACGTTGCACACGTGATGATCTGTGCAGCCAGCGAACCCAATTTTAAGAGGCAGTTGCCATGAGTGAGCAAAAATTAGCGTTAAACGAATACCTAAAGACCGACAGTGATTACCTGCGAGGGACCATCAAAGAAGGTTTAGATTCTTCTGTGACTGGCAGTTTCAGTGACGGCGATCAGCAGCTGATCAAATTTCATGGCTTCTATCAGCAGGATGACCGTGATTTACGTAACGAACGTAAAGAGCAAAAACTCGAACCTTTATATAGTTTTATGTTGCGCGCCCGTGTACCCGGCGGTATTTGTTCTCCGCAGCAATGGTTAGGCGTAGATAAAATTGCCTCGACGCTCACAAGCTCGAACAGTATTCGTTTGACGACCCGCCAAACCTTCCAATACCACGGTATTCCTAAGCGTAATTTGAAGACCATTATTCAAGATTTAGATCGTCAAGCGCTGGATTCAATTGCTGCCTGTGGTGACGTTAACCGTAACGTGATGTGTAACCCCAATCCGGTGGAATCTAAACTGCACGAGCAGGCCTATGCGGTGGCGAAACAACTGTCTGATCATCTATTACCACACACTCGCGCCTACGCCGAAATTTGGTTAGATGAAGAAAAGTTACTCTCAACCGAAGATGAAACCGTTGAACCTGTGTATGGCAAAACCTATCTGCCACGTAAGTTCAAAATGGCGGTTGCGGTTCCTCCAGATAACGATGTTGACGTTTACACCAACGATTTAGGCTTTATTGCTGTTGCCGAAAATGGCGAGCTAGTTGGCTTTAACTTAACGGCTGGCGGCGGCATGGGCTCGACCCACGGCGAAGTGGAAACCTTTCCACGCCTAGCAGACGACTTTGGTTTTATCAAAACTGAAGACGTGATGAAGTTTGCCGAAGCTGTGATGACAGTGCAACGTGACTGGGGCAATCGCTCTAATCGTAAGCGCTCGCGCCTTAAATACACAATCGTTGACCACGGCTATGAGAAATTTAAAGCCGAAGTTGAAGTACGTGCTGGGGTGAAATTTGAACCTAAACGTGATGTAGTGATTGGCGATCGCGGCGATCGTTATGGTTGGGTCGAAGGCGTTGACGGTAAGTGGCATTTAACCTTATTTATCGAAAGCGGTCGTATTAAAGATTTACCAGGCCAAACCCTGCAAACGGGGCTGCGTGAAATCGCTAAGATCCACAAGGGCGATTTCCGCATGACCTCGAATCAAAACATGATCATCGCAGGCGTCGCAGCTGAAGATAAAGCTACCATTGAAGGTTTAGCCCGTAAACATGGTCTGCTGGGCCAAGTGTTGACGCAAACCCGCGGTCACTCGATTGCCTGTGTGGCGTTGCCGACATGCCCATTAGCGATGGCGGAAGCCGAGCGTTATTTCCCTGAGTTTATCGATCATATCGATGCGCTGCAGGCAAAACACGGCATTAGCGAGCAAGCGATTGTCGTGCGTATGACGGGTTGTCCTAACGGTTGTGCTCGCCCATTTGCCGCTGAAATTGGCCTTGTGGGTAAAGCGCCGGGCCGTTATAACTTGTACTTAGGTGCAAGTTTTGAAGGGACTCGTTTGAACAAAATGCACAGAGAAAATATCCAAGAGGCGGACATTCTCGCCGAATTGGATACCCTGTTTGGCCGCTACGCCGTAGAGCGTGATGCAGGCGAAACCTTTGGTAACTTCACCGTCCGCGTGGGTGTAGTGAAGGCGGTGATCGATGCCGCTAAGGATTTTCATGGCTGATATTGAGCAAAAAACCAGTGATAAAGTGCCGACTGTGGTCAGCGCTGCCGAACTCAAGGCATTATTGAGTGCGCCTAAGGCAGAGCAAGCGATAGAGCTTGAACGTATTAATCAGTTCTTAGGTGGATTAAGCGCACAAGAGCGAGTTCTATGGGGCTTAACTTATTTGCCCGGTAATCATGCGCTGTCCTCAAGCTTTGGGATCCAAGCCGCTGTAATGCTACATATGATGAGTCAGGCACAGGCGAATATTCCGGTTATTCTCACGGATACGGGTTATTTATTCCCTGAGACTTATCAGTTTATCGACGAGCTGACAGAGCGTTTATCACTGAATTTAAAAGTGTACCAAGCAGTGATGACATCGGCATGGCAAGAGGCGCGCTTTGGCCAGTTATGGGAACAAGGGGTAAACGGACTAGAGCAATACAACCGTTTAAACAAAGTTGAGCCTATGCAACGCGCCTTAGCCGAGCTTGACGTCGGTACTTGGTTTGCAGGGCTGAGACGTAGCCAAGCCAGCACCCGTGAGGCGCTGCCGATACTGGCGATTCATGGCACTCGCTTTAAGTTACTGCCGATTATCGAGTGGTCGAATAAAGATGTGCACCTATATTTGACTCAATTTGACTTGCCGTACCACCCACTTTGGGACCAAGGCTATGTTTCTGTGGGTGATACCCATTCGAGTAAACCACTTGAATTAGGCATGACGGAGGAAGAAACGCGCTTTAATGGGCTGAAACGTGAGTGTGGTCTGCACTACGATATCTAGTCATTTTATTGATTTTAAATATTAAACGCCTCAACTTAGTTTGGGGCGTTTTTTTTATCATTTTAAGGTAGGTGAGGTTTGGGGTGAATTTAATACTCTGGACTGTCGAGGAAGTTAAGTGATGTCATTTAAGCGTCATTTAACTAAGATAGATTGATATTCATAGAGTTAGTTTGCATTCATTTTTAAATGCTAAAAATGTTGTACATTTTTACTCACAGAGTTATGCACATTGGTTAAGCCTGCGCTATATTTTGAAGTTCCCGTAGATGGTTTTGAAGCGTTTTACTGCGTTAATTGACATGATTCATGTCTTTTATGAGGTTAAGTTGTTGTATATCGGTATTTATGGGCTGGGTTTGCTGTGTATCGATATGGCTTAATTAGATGCAGTGAAAGCGTTGAAAACCTGACTCGCACCTGCGAGTATCAAGCAGTTTGATTGACTTGCTAGCTCTCGTTAATCAGCCATCATTACCTCGGTCAGCTGTCGTCAAAGCTGCCGAGGTCAAGTTAAGTCGACCCCAGTTAATCTCTAATAGTGATTTGTTCTTGTTATGGTTATTTCTCAACCTATCTTTGATTATCGAGTAAGATATCCTTGGTGTTTCCTTTATTCTCGTAGCATGATCAGCTTGCAACTTGCGTAAAGCTTTAGAATATTTTCTGTAAGCCTAGGTTGCCCCAAAGAATCCTTGCAATGGGATGGCTTGACTGGATAGATGAGAAACAAGAAATGAGAGTGTGTGGATGAGATGGTATAAATGACGGCCCCTTTATATGCGATGCGAGATCATGTCAGGCGTCCAAGTGTTAATAAGTCGAGTGACCCAGCACCTCAGAGACGAAAGCGTGGTTTTCGTCGTTTATTGTCTTGGTTATTTAAGGGATTAGTTTGGGCATTTATTTGCTCAATTTTATTAGTGATCCTATTACGATTTGTCGATCCTCCTATGTGGACTTGGCGTATCGAGCGTGCCTTATTTCCACCTGCACCTATCGGTGAGATTAGGCATCAATGGCGCGATTTAGCGCAAATTTCTCCCGAATTACAATTGGCTGTGATTGCTGCGGAAGATCAACGTTTTGTTGAGCATACTGGATTCGATTTAGCCGCGATAAGTTCGGCGCTGAAATACAACCAAAAAGGTACCAAAGTCCGCGGGGCAAGTACCTTAAGTCAGCAGGCGGCGAAAAACCTTTTTATGTGGTCGAGTCGCAGTTTCTTTCGTAAGGGATTGGAAGCTTGGTTTACGTTATTGATGGAGTTGACTTGGGATAAGTCGCGTATTCTTGAAGTGTATTTAAATATTGTAGAATTTGGCCCAGGTATTTACGGCGCCGAAGCGGCATCAAAGCATTATTTTGGAAAGTCAGCGGCAAAACTCACCCAATACGAGGCCTCATTACTCGCAGCCATTTTACCCAATCCTTGGCGCTATAAGGTGTCTCCACCGTCATCCTATGTACAGCAGCGCTCAGCTTGGATCCGTAAGCAAATGCGCCAGCTAGGTGACGTCACGCTTAAAAAAGTTCATGAAGCACGATGACGCTCTGGTGAGGTAGTTTGAGTGAGATGAGCTTAATTTGTCATTGGGTTCTTTGCTTAATCGTCGATGACTTTGAGATGTTTTATTACCGAATTGAAATAAGATTGGAGTTATGTTTAATAAACGTTAATTCTAATGCGTTTTTAATGCTGCGAACTCCTATCCTGTTCGCTTCTGTGTCGGTTTAATGTTAAATTATCGGGAAAATTTTATACCTTAGTTTCGCTTAGCCTAAGCATTTTAAACTGGGTTTGTATTGCGTAGGGCTGAGTCGTTGCGTTTTCTGATTTTGCATTATCTGCATAAGGGATATGTAAGAGCGGATAAATATTTAAATACCTAAGGTGAGTTCTTTAGGTATTGTTTTCATAAAATTGAATGTCATTAAATGGAGTTTCTTAAATGAAAAAGATTGTGATTGCCGCGGCAATTATTGCAGCAGGTGCTGGTGGTTATTGGTATATGCAGAATGGCGCGGGTTCTAGTGCCTCTGCTAATCCTTTGCTCGACTATGTGCCTGCCGATACGCCGATATTTTCGGGCCAGTTAAAACCCTTCCCGTTAAAAGCGTATTTACAGTCTATTTCTGGAAATTATCAGCAATATCCAAGTAATACGCTTGATGAACTCGGTGTGCAGGATAGCCCTATGGGCAAGTTCTTCGTTAGCATTTATCAGCAGTATATGGATGGGATGAAAGATCCTGCCTTATTGTTAAAAACCTTCGGTTTCCCCGATGAAGTTAAACCTTATATTTATACTTTAGGTGCTTTGCCAGTATTAAAGATTGATGTTAATCAGGCTGAAGCATTTTGGGCTGTATTAGATAAAGCCGAAAAAGATAGTGGTGTAACCCACGAAATGCGTAAAGTGGGCGATGTTGATTATCGCGCTTATGCACTATCGGATGAAAGCTCAGCAGAGAAAGCTGAACTGTTATTTGCCCAGAAAGATGGCATATTAACGATGACTTTCAGCACCTCTATTACCGAGCCTGAGTTATTAGAAATGGCATTTGGTATTAAGAAGGCGCCGCAGTCATTAGCCGCTTCTGGCATATTAGAAGATATTATTAAGACCCATGGTTTTAAAGATGACAGCATTAGCTTTATTAACCATGTGGAAATTGTAAAGGCATTGACCTCTGCAGATAGCAATATGCTAGCTAAGCAACTGACTCAATTTTTTGCTGATGAAAGTGAGGGGGAAGACCCATTAGCTCAAATCAGAACACCAGAATGTCGTACCGAACTGACTGCGATTGCCGCTAACTGGCCGCGTACCGTTGCTGGTTTAACGGCGTTTTCTGTGACAGAAAAAGAAAGCCATATGGCGGCTTCATTTGTTGTCGAAACGAAGAATCAACCTATTCTTGCGGCAATGCAAAAGATGCGTGGTTTTATTCCATCGCATCTGGCGGATATCGACAGCACTATCTTCTCCATGGGAATAGGCTTAGATATCAATGAAATTACCCCTTCATTAACGGCTATTTGGGATGATCTGCAAAAGCCACAACTGACCTGTGCACCATTGGCAGAGTTGCAGGCTGAGTTGAGCCAACAGAGCCCTGCTATGCTAGGCATGTTTACTGGCATGGCTAACGGTGTGAAAGGCATGAGCGTTTCATTGCTCGATTTTAAAATGAGCACACAAGATCAAGAGCCTAAGTTAGAAAGCTTAGATGCTTTAGTCAGCCTTAGCGCCGAAAACCCATCTATGTTGTTCAATATGGTCAAACCTTTCGCCCCTATGCTGGCTGAAGTGCAATTAGCCGATAACGGCGATGCTACTGATTTATCTCCAATATTGATGTTGCCTCCAGAGTTAGGTGTTAAGCCAATGCTGGCGATTAAAGGCCAACATTTAGTGGTGTATAGCGGTGATAAAGGCTTGGCTTTAGCCAACAAATTAGCAGGCGAGAAACTGTCAGCTAATGGCATGTACAGCTTGTCTGCTGATTACGGCAAGATGTTTACGCCAGTGCTAACACTGTTAGAAATGAGCGGTGAGCCGATCCCTGAAGAAATGCAAATGCTTAAAGATTACAACATGCGAGTTCAAATGAGCTTCGATGTGAATAAGCAAGGCTTGGTCATAGGTTCAGTCGCCAATTCTAAAGCGACTGAAAAGAAGTAATGCGTTAGTAAACTCATATTTGTTTGAAATGAGCCAGCAGATTGCTGGCTCTTTTTTTGGCTTAATTTAGCTTAGCTTGAGCCAACTTAGTGTGCTGTGCTGGCAGAACAAGTTGCGCTTTGGGCTTGGCGGAGCGCATTAAACTAACGAGCCCTTGCCATTGAATATCACTGTTCTGAGGGAGCAAAATATCCGGTTCAGTCCCGATACCGGACAGGAGTCGCCCCTGTGCATCATAGGTTAACGAACTGCTGAATCTTATGTTTAATCCACTGTTTGGCAGTTTGAAATGATACTGACGTGCAAAGTCGCCTGAGGTTTTTTCACCAATCAAATTTGCCCTAGACCAAGATTTAGTACGATAGGCAATCCACTCGCATTCTTGGCGACAATGGGGACTCACGAGTAGAGCTAAGCGATTTTGCCCTTCAGGAGCCACCGCAGGCTTAGTACGAACATACCAAGGGCTGAATTTCTCTTTATCGACAGAGGGTAAGTTACGGGTGAGAGATTTGAGCCTAGGAGGACTGTACTCTAACGCATCCAGAGGCATAAAATTGAGCGGCTGTAGATAATCATTTCTCAGCTCTGGTGAGCGGCGATAGTGCGCAAATCCCATCACATTAGGTGCTAAAGTGTTATTTAAATCCGCATCTTGATATCGCGACAGCATAGTCAATAATTTTGGACTAAAGCCACTGGCATCACGTAAATCAATGATCAGTAAGGGATGTGTCATGCCTTTGAGCAGTTCTTGCTGTTGTTCTTTATCTAATTCAAAGGCGTAGAGATCGCTGATCTTAAGTTTGACAGTCGTATTGTTGACCCTCTCTAATTGATTTGGCATGTCTTGAAATTCGGTGCGCTCAAATTGAGATAATTGGTTAATAAACTCGAGCACATTAATATCTTGAGTCTCGTCTTTTTCACTGATAGTTGCTAATTGAACTTGCGGTTTATGGCTTGGCAGGGCGAGAGTCACCTGCTGGCTTTGCAGGTCATCATTAATTAGCGTAATGACCACATAGGGCTTTATGCTGAGTCCTAAGTCTTCGCGCAGTAGGTTAAGTTTTTTCAGCCAAGGTAACTGCATTTCTTGACTCTGTTTTGCCGGCTCAGGTAAGTAGGCTTGGCTGGTCGCTACCCATTTGCTCATAGGTAAACCATCGATATGAGTGATAAAGGGGAAGTCGTTGTTGACTGGATTATTATCGTTATCCAAGGCTAACCATTGGTCGTTGACTGGCCTTAGCGTTAACGGGAGATCGCCGCTTTGATCATCGAAGTTATGCACTTGAGCGCCTGGATCTTTGAGGGTATTGAGTAATTTAGTGACTTCAGCAGCAAAGCGATCATTGGGAGTAATATCTTGATACTGTTCAACAATAAGGCTAGCCATAAATTTAAGCTGCGGGTTGGCTTTGTCGGCCGTTAAGGCATAAAACGCTGAGTGTTGCTCGATTTGATCCAATAAGGCATAGAGATCTTGGCGTACCTCTTGTGCATTCAGCACTGGTGCAGCGCTATCTTTTGGCGCAGCGAAAAACGCGAGCTTAAGTAAGCTCGCGAAAATAATGACACTGAGTAGCATTACTATGCTGCGGTAGCTAAAACTCATATTCCTCCATGATGTTAAGGCGCGGCTTCAGGGCACAAAAAGGTGTGCGACTATCGGCTTAAATGCCATTAGGATCAATGTAAATCGTCCTGCCCAGCCATAAACTCAGGTCCATCTGAGCAATTTAGCAGCAGGTTTGGTAGATTAGCAGCAAATTATGGTCGATTTTTGTACTTAGTCACTTTATATACCCAAACAATCTTAAATAGCGGGATCAAGTGGGTATATCTTTCTTAAAGAATATCGTTGAGTGAAATTCCGATACCAATACGTTGATTGTGATAGTTGTAATCGATTAGGCTTTCGCCATAACCATTAAAGTATTGAGTATAAAAGCGTAAGTTGCCGACGATAGGATGACTCCAAGTCAGTTCTGCTGAGCCTCTGTCGATATCTTCTAGATTCGTTTTAACGGTTAAAGTGAATCTATGTTCATCAATACCATAAACGCCAATAAACTCTGCTTTACCTATATAGTCATCAATATTCGGGTTATCGTCGCCGCTGGCTTTATATGGATCTATCTTTTCATCTTCAGGAATACGCCACCACACTTTGGTGGAGAAGGCGAGTGGGCCTGCATCAAAAATCATAGTGGCATAGAGTCGATTCCAACTGCGGGAAAGTGGCCCTGCTTTACCATTCGATTGATGTACGGCACCAAATCCCCAAAAGGAATTGGTCACACTGCCAATTTTCCAATCGTTATTAAACAGCATAAAGACTTCAGGCTCGTGATTGGTTTCCCTAAAAGGTGATGAAGTGTCTTTGTTATAAACCTGCCAATAGGATTGATTGGTGTAAGCAAAAAATAAATGGCCATTATCACCAAACACATTGTACCAAATAGGAAATTTAAAACTGATTTGGAACTTAGCCTCAAACTCATCTAAAGAATAGGGGTTGAGTATTGCATCTTCGGTGAAAGGTGCCATGTTGGGATCTGGGCTGTAGGTGACTGGTAAAAGGTAATTCACTTTATGTGGCGTAATCACAAAAGGTAGATCCGCCGTGGCAAGTTCATCTTTTACTCTTCCTTTGACTAATGATTCTTCGGCATTTATGTCCGTACAGGCTAATAGCCCTGCCAATGCAATACCTGAGTAAAGTGGTTTCATCTGCCCTCCTTGATGTGTTTATTTATTTGTCAGTCGTACTCAACAAAGATAGTTATTTCCAGCTTAACATTAGAAAGTGAATTTATGGTTATGGAAAAATCCTGTGTCACTTAATGACAAATCTTGTAGTCAGCCATTTTTAGTCCCATAGAGACATGTTTAGGTAGAATTTTTGGCAATAACATAGTGCCAAAATCATGCACTTAGCGGACAGAAATTATTTTGATGCAATTCGCTTAATCTTATTAAGTCATTTTCATTTCAATGGGTTAACTTGGATTTAGGGCATTTTTGATTTTGAAACCTAAGGTTTTCCCCACTTTAAGTGAGTGGTCACTTATTCTTTTATATCTAAATGATATAAAAACTAATAATTATCTATTTATTATGGAATATAAGACGCGCTATATTTCTACAGACTAAAGTGATCTTGGGGATTCTGATGGAAATTTTCTCTTTACCGGGCCAAGCGGCCAAAGGCAAAGTCTGGCTGGTGGGTGCAGGTCCCGGCGACGTTGAGCTATTGACGTTAAAGGCATGGCGCATCCTTAAAACTGCTGATGCAGTGCTATACGACGCTTTAGTCAGCCAAGATATCCTCGATCTTATTCCCAAAGACGCTGAGAAGATTGCCGTAGGTAAACGTGCGGGCAAGCATAGCGCCGCACAGGACGAGATTAATCAGTTACTTGTCACTAAAGCCTACACTCGTAAAAATGTGGTGCGCCTTAAAGGTGGCGATCCTTTTATTTTCGGCCGCGGGGGCGAAGAGTTACAAACTTTAGTCGAAGCTGGGGTTGAGTTTGAAGTCGTTCCCGGCATTACCGCTGCCAGCGGCACGTCAGCCTATGCGGGAATTCCCCTAACCCACAGAGACCATGCCCAAGGCGTCACTTTTATCACTGGCCATTGTCAGTTAGAGAGTCGCCCTATGGATTGGCAAGGTTATGCTAATCCTAACAATACTTTAGTCGTGTATATGGGGATTCTGAACGCAGGCATTATTCGCCAAGGTCTAGTCGATGCGGGCCGAAGCCCTGAAACACCCGTGGCGATAGTGTCAAAGGCGACCACTAAAGAGCAACGTCGTTTTATCGGCCGTTTAGGTGAGCTTGAACAGCTTGCCGCCGATCCAGAATTACAAATGCCAGCTTTGATGATCATAGGTGAAGTCGTCACGCTGAGTGACACCTTGCATTGGTTCAAACCTGAAGCGATTGAATCGACTCCGGTCAGCGATGAACAGACTCAATCGGTTAGAGTCTCGGCCGTCGCGTCGATAAGCTAAGCCGCAAACAGTTAAAGCTATTAAGCAGTTAAACAAATTAAGCTAATCCATGCTGTGGTAACACGGCGAATTTAAGGTAACGGAGAATAGTATGGCCGGGCGTGAACTAAGCCACTTACAACAACTGGAAGCTGAGAGCATCCAGATCATTCGTGAAGTTGCAGCCGAATTCGATAATCCTGTGATGTTGTATTCCATCGGGAAAGATTCTTCCGTTATGTTGCACTTAGCGCGTAAAGCCTTTTATCCGGGCAAGATCCCATTCCCGTTGCTGCATGTCGACACGGGGTGGAAATTCAAAGAGATGATCGCGTTCCGTGATGCGCAGGCAAAGAAATTTGGCTTCGAGTTACTGACGCACATCAACCCAGAAGGTTTGGCGCAGGGAATTAACCCCTTCGACCATGGCAGTGCAAAACACACTGACATAATGAAAACCCAAGGTTTAAAGCAAGCACTTAACCAATACGGTTTTGATGCGGCTTTCGGTGGGGCTCGCCGCGATGAAGAAAAATCTCGCGCCAAAGAGCGCGTGTATTCCTTCCGCGACCGTCACCACAGATGGGACCCTAAAAACCAACGTCCAGAATTATGGCGTACCTATAACGGCGCAGTGAACAAGGGCGAAAGTATTCGCGTGTTCCCACTATCTAACTGGACTGAACTGGATATTTGGCAATATATTTATCAAGAAAACATTGAGTTAGTGCCTTTGTATTTTGCCGCTAAACGTAAAGTGGTTGAGCGCGGTGGTCAGTTAATCATGGCCGATGACGAGCGGATGAAGTTAGCCGAGGGCGAGCAGATTAAAGAAGAAGTGGTGCGTTTTAGAACCTTAGGTTGCTACCCACTCACGGCCGCCATGTATTCTGAGGCCGACAGTCTAGAAAAGATTATTGAAGAAATGCTGTTAACCCGTTCGAGCGAACGTCAGGGCCGATTGATCGATTCAGATCAAAGTGCCTCTATGGAGCAGAAGAAGCGTCAAGGCTACTTCTAATCTCTACAGGGTTAACCCTATTTCGCGAAAGTGGCGCAAGTAAAGCGCGACCTTCAGCCAAGCAGATCAAGAGTGAGAATAAGATGGACAAAGCGGTCAATAAAACCAATCTCATGGCGGCAGAAATTACCCTCCATGGTGTGAAAGAATATCTAGCCCTGCAGCAGCACAAAGGCTTACTGCGCTTTTTAACCTGTGGCAGTGTCGACGATGGTAAAAGTACCTTAATCGGCCGTCTGTTACACGACAGCGCCCAGATCTATGAAGATCAATTAGCGAGCCTCAAGAGCGACAGTGCCAAGATGGGCACCACAGGTGAAGCCATTGACTTAGCCTTGCTGGTGGATGGCCTGCAAGCTGAGCGCGAGCAGGGCATCACTATCGATGTGGCTTATCGTTATTTTTCAAGTGATAAGCGCAAGTTCATCATCGCCGATACGCCAGGGCATGAGCAGTACACTCGCAACATGGCAACGGGTGCATCAACCTGTGATTTAGCAGTGATTTTAGTCGATGCCCGCTACGGCGTGCAGACTCAGACTAAGCGCCATGCGTTTATCGCGTCATTACTCGGTATTCGTCACTTTGTTGTTGCTGTGAATAAGATGGATTTGCTCGGGTTTGACGAGCAAGTATTCAACCGTATTCGTGCCGATTTTACGGATTTTGTTAAAGATTTCGGTAATCTCGATATCCACTTTGTGCCGTTATCGGCGCTTAATGGTGACAACGTGGTTGAGCGCAGCACCCAAAGCCCTTGGTATCAAGGCGGTACTCTGCTTGAACTGCTAGAAACCATTGATACTCAACGTGAACTCAGCTCATTGCCAGTGCGTTTTCCGGTACAATATGTGTCGCGCCCTCACTTAGATTTTCGCGGTTTTGCAGGCACGTTAGCCTCTGGCATCATTAATGTCGGCGACGAGTTAGTCGCTTTGCCATCGGGCAAACGCAGCAAGGTTGAACGTATTGTGACCTTCGATGGCGACATACAAGAAGCGGTTGCTGGCCAAGCTGTGACTATCACGCTGGAAGATGAAATTGATATTTCCCGTGGCGATTTACTGGCAAAACCCGATTCTGCGCCAGCCGTCGCTAACGTGATCAGCGCTGATATAGTGTGGATGGATGAAAAGCCATTACAACTCGGTCAGTTATACGACATCAAAGTGGCCGGTAAGAAGACGCAAGCCTCTGTGACTGCTATCGATTATGTGGTTGACGTTAACACCTTAGCACGCAGTGCGACGGACACGCTTGGGCTAAACGCGATTGCGCGTGTGACCTTAGAACTGACCGAAGACATAGTGTTTGATGCATATTCGTTAGTGCGTGATACGGGCGGAATGATTTTAATCGACCGCCTGAGTAATGCGACGGTTGCTGCGGTTATGGTGGTGTCGGGTCAACATGTTAACAAGCAAACAGCGTCACAATTTAGTGCCTTTGAAGTCGAGTTTAATGCCTTAGTGCGTAAACACTTCCCCCATTGGCAAGCGATAGATATCACTAAGCTTGGAGCTTAATTTGTGAGTGACTTGTGGCTATTAGCGATTATTTTGATAGGGCTTGTGGCTGGCTTAATTAGCGGCCGTATCAATCCAGCGGTATTGTTTTTATTTGCATTTTTGCTCTGTTATTTGCTTGGCATGGTTGCGCTCGATACCGCATTAACAAGCTTTACCAATATTGGCTTAGTCACGCTGGTCCTGCTGGTGTTGGCCGCGACAGCGTTAGAAAAAACGTCCCTGCTGGGAAAGTTGAGTCAAGTCATAGGCAATAGTTCTTTGCCTATGACAATGGCAAAGCTCGGTTTTTCGACGGCTTTACTGTCGTCATTTACCAATAACACTGCAGTTGTGGCATCACTGATTGGTGTTGTGCGCCGCAATCAAGCACACGCGCCAGCTAAGTTATTATTGCCGTTAAATTATGCGGCAATTTTAGGTGGCACACTGACCCTGATTGGTACCTCGACCAACTTGATTGTGAACTCCTTTGTAGAAAACGCCGGCTTACCCGCCTTAGGCTTCTTCGAGTTTACACCAGTTGCAGTGGTGATCGTCGTCGCAGGCATCTTGTTACTGACCTTACTGGCGAACATTCTGCCCGACAGACGGGAAGAATCAGGTGAAGAAGCGCTGCCATATTTGCTCGAAGCCCATGTGGCGAAAGGTTCGTCCTTGGTCGGTCGCAGTGTGGTGGATAATAAACTTAGGGCGCTGAAAAAGTTATATCTGGTTGAATTAGAACGCAGTGGCATTTGTATTTGCCCTGTGCCGCCCCAGTTAGTGTTGCAAGCGGACGACGTGCTGCGCTTTAGTGGCGCGGTGGAATCGGTTGAGTTATTGCACCAATTCGATGGTTTAGATTGGTTTGGTAAACATCAAGCCAAAGGACAAAATTTAGTTGAAGCTGTACTCGCACCGTCATCCAGTTTAGTGGGCAGTTCGTTGAAAGCATCGCGTTTTCGTGAACAGTTTGATGCGGCTGTGATGGCCATTCGCCGCGGAAATCATCCGCTGAAAGGCGGACTCGGTGACATTATTCTGCAACCCGGTGATGTGTTGTTATTGACACCAGGTGATGGTTTTAGCAATAGCGCAAAGCTGAGTTCAGAGTTTGCAGCGATCAGTGGCTTAGATTTGAATGTGCGTCTAGACAGTCGTCGTGGTCGTTGGGTATTGCTGGGCTTTGCGGCAACGATCATCCTAAGTGTCACTGGCATATTACCCTTGGCTAAAGGTTTAGTGATATTGCTGCTCAGTTATTTTGCCATAGGCGCAGTCACGCTGGCTGAGCTTAAACGCCGTTTCCCATTGGAATTAGTGGTGATCGTGGGGAGTGCATTAGGGCTTGCCAACTTGATGATGAGTACAGGCCTTGCGAACAGTTTAGCCCAAGGATTACTCTCAGTTATTAACGGTTATGGGGTATTTGGCGCTTTTGTCGGCGTGTATTTAATGACCTTATTGCTGACTGAACTGGTGACCAATAACGCAGCGGCGGCGCTGGCGTTCCCTATCGCTTACGCGATTGCGCTTAATTACGGTGTCGATGCAAGGCCCTTTATTATGGCCGTTGTCTTTGGTGCCAGCGCGAGCTTTATTTCACCCTACGGCTATCAGACCAATTTGATGGTATTTAATGCGGGTAATTATCGCTTCAGTGACTTTGTCCGCCTTGGATTGCCGTTATCTGTGCTGTATTCCCTGATAGTGATATTTATGGTGCCGATCATCTTTCCATTTTAGTGATTAGCTTGAGTTTATTGCCCTTATGTTAGCGGTTAGTCAACATGGGGATTGAGGAGTTTTTATGACAAATATCGTGTGGCATCAACATCCTGTAGACCAAGCGGCCAGAGCCGAGCAGAAAGGCCAAAACCCAGTACTACTTTGGTTTACCGGACTTTCTGGCGCGGGCAAGTCAACACTAGCGGGTGCATTAGAGCGGGCGTTATTTGAGGCGGGATTCCACACTTATTTGCTCGATGGCGATAATGTGCGCCATGGCCTGTGTAAAGATTTAGGGTTTACGGTTGAAGACCGTGATGAGAACCTGCGTCGTGTGGGCGAAGTGGCTAAATTGATGGTGGATGCGGGGCTTGTGGTGTTGTCAGCCTTTATTTCCCCGACCCGTGAAGAACGTGATGGTATTCGTGCCCGTTTTCCTGCAGGGCAGTTTATTGAAGTGCATGTAGCTACGCCTTTGAGTGTGTGCGAGCAGCGTGACCCTAAGGGGTTATATGTGAAAGCGCGCAGTGGCGAAATTAGCAATTTCACTGGTATTTCATCACCTTATGAAGCGCCATTAGCCGCCGAATTAACCATAGATACCAGCAAAGGCGATTTAGTGACTCAAGTGCGTGCATTAATCGATTATTTAACGGCGATCAATGTCATTAATGCCGATAAGGCAAAAGCGCTAGCTTAACATTTAGCCCTTATCTTGCTTAAAAGGAGCCTTTAGGCTCCTTTATTATTTCTGGGTTTTATTGCTTATACCATTGATTCATAATTTATTTTTATAGTGCGATAATTATTCTATTTTAAAGTCTTTAGCAAATAAGAGCTGTAGAGCCTTCAAGTATTCTTGATCTGGCTTAGGCTGTACTAGTTGGGCGAGTTCATCGCCAATCGGTGTTAAGCGATAATAACTAAAAAGCAGATTACCGCTCTTGGGCGTAAGCTTCATTTGTATGCCTTGCAGGGCAAATTGAATCGGTGTTTTGTTATTGAGTAAACCGGTTTCGAACTCACTGCTGTGAAGTATTCCTGCATCGACTAAGGTCAGAATACTGGAATAGGGTAGCCCAAACTGGGATAAGCCTAAATTGACTGAGGTGGTTTTACGGAAATACTGGCCAATCCCACCTGACAAGCGGTAGCCACTGATGAGTTTTAGGCGCTGCTCGTTATTTACCTTAGCCGCCATGCCAAGGGCTTTTTCTAGAATTTGTGCTTCCCTGTGAGTCAGTTGCTTGAGCAGCGCTAGGGTACGTAGACTGAAGTTTCCCGGATTCACTATCTCGCTCGACAATATCCGAGCCCACAAATCTTGCATCTTACGGTTATGGATTTGTTCCGCCATCAAGAAAAATTGATGGCTCCAATCGGGATCAAGATCGACCCCAGTGACATCTGAGTGGGTATAACTGAGGGCTAAGGCAAAAATGGTTTCCACATTGGCCTGATATTCGCTCGATAACTTGCGTGCTCTATGTTGAGCTCGCTCGGCTATTGAGGCGTTCGCAGGGCGATATTCTTGCTCACTGGCGAGCCCTAATTGGCGACCAAGTAGCAGGGCTTTTTTGCGAGCGGATACCTCGGATGCTGACTCGCCTTCTTCTGCCAACAGTAAAATATCTGAATCCTTCATCGCGTTATTAATCCTTGAGCCTGCACTGTGGTTGAGGTGTGGGCTTAGTGAACTCTTACATTCGGTTGTAGCTTACTTTAGATGATCATCTCTTTAGTTTGAGCATCTCGTTAAGCCAATTCTTTGGTTCGTTATTATGCCGTTTTATTTAACGACTTTAGCGATTGATTTCGCACTTTTAGTTGGCCAAGACCATAAGGTTTCATTACCCGGTTCAGGATGGCGCGGAACATTCAGCGCTAGCAGTAACGAACATACGGCAAAGCCCGCCCCTATGTAAAATACAAAGGCGGGATCGGTTAACCATAATAAGCCCAAAAGCACAGGAATAATCACTGCGGCTATGTGGTTTATGGTGAAACTGACTGACATAGTGGCGGCAATGTCTTTGCTGTCGGCGATTTTTTGAAAATAGGTTTTCATCGCAATTGCCATCGCAAACAGTAAATGATCGATGACGTAGAGTGCTGCCGCCATATGGGCTTGTTCGACTAGGGCATAGCTGATAAAGACTAAGATGAGTCCAATATATTCCACAGTAAGCGCATTACGTTCACCAATACGTCCAATCAAACGACCAATAGCAGGCGCAAACAGTAGATTAACGGCATAGTTGATTAAGAACAGCGCAGTGATTTCACTGACGGTATAACCAAACTTTTCAACCATCATAAAGCCCGCAAATACCATAAAGATTTGCCGCCTCGCACCTGAAAAAAAGGTGAGCAGGTAATAGAGCCAATAGCGTTTACGCAGTATGATTTTTTTGTGTTGTATTTCCGTTGTCTCAAACTTGGGGTAATACCATGTTATGGTTAGCACAATGATGAGACCTAATACGCCTATAATCAAATACATATGCAGGTAGTCTAGCTTCAACCAAGTCATTACTAGCCAAATGCTGGCATAACCGACTAAAGCGGCCGCCGAACGCCACGCCAGTGCTTTCCCCATAAATCCAGCCGCGTCTTTTTTATCGACCCATTGCAGCGTTAGCGATTGGTTGATGGTTTCAAAATAGTGAAACCCGACAGACATCAACACAGTCGTAAGATATAGGCCTATGACCTGAGGAAAGAAACCTGTTACCGCTACGCCGATACATAAAATGGCGAGCGAGAGCAGGGCGAAGGCTTGTTCTCGAATGAGCAGCAGCACAAAAATCGCCGTAAAAGCCAAGAAGCCGGGGATTTCGCGCAGGCTTTGTAACATGCCGATTTCAGCACCAGTGAATTGGGCTTTCTCAATCACGAAGTTGTTGAGCAATGCCTGCCAAACGGCAAACACGAGTGACATAACAAAGGTCATCCACAGCAAGAGTGCTTTAGGACCTTTTGCTTGAATAGCTTTCATGGATAAGGGACTCAGGCGATAAGTGTTCAAATGCTAATGCTTTTTCCTTAGGTTGGCTATATAAGGTGTGACTTATCCCTTTCAATTTTGTAACAATGTTTAGGCGAATTAACTCTCTAGGTTACAAAGACGCTAAAGCGAGAATATACCTAAGGCGTTATTTTTGTGAGGCAGTTAAAACTACCGCATATACTTGGGGTGTTTGGCGCTAAGTCCGTGATCTATTTCATGTAAATTGGCGGGTAAATCACCTAGTATGAAATATCATAATTGTCATTTTACTTTTGCATACCAAGTTAAATTCCACTGGAATGCCAATGACTCTGGGTGTCCATTGCTACTTTTAGCGCATTTAGTCTGAGCGTTGTGATGTCATTTGATATGCCAAACGGGCATAGAGAGTCGAAATTAAGTCGCCTGCACCGTCTTTTCTAGGCCGCTTATTGTTATTTTGCTTGGGATTAATCGAGGCTAAATTGAAAAGAATTCTTATCATTTACTCTAGTGTTCACGGCCAGACCTCAAAGATTGCTAAAAAGCTCGCACAGCAGTTAATGGCTTTAGGTAATGAAGTGGTTACTGCCGATATCAAGGCCGCTCCAGTGCTCACTGAGTTCGACAAAATCATTATAGGCGCCAGTATTCGCCATGGTAAACATAACCCAAGTTTGTACGAGTTTATTGAAAAGCATCAAGCCGTATTGACGGATAAGGTCAGTGGTTTTTTCTCTGTCAGCTTAGTGGCACGTAAACCCGAGAAAAACACCCCAGAGACCAATCCTTACATGCAGGCATTTTTAAGTAAAACCACTTGGCGGCCACAATTGCTGCGCGTTTTTGGGGGTAACTTGAATTACCAAGGCTATAACGCTTTAGATAGAAATATTATCCGTTTCATCATGTGGTTAACGAAAGGACCTACGGACCCTGTTACCAATGTTGAATACACGGATTGGCAGAAAGTGACTGAGTTTGGTGAGCAGATCCACAGCGCTTAAGCTTGATATCAAATTTCGGTGCTTCATTTAGCCCTATTCTATTCGCGCCCTGAAAGCGGTATGTATGCCTTAGTCACAAGGGCAAAGGAGCATTAAATATGATCAGTATGATGACTAAACTTCGCTCCTTATGCCGAGTTATTATGGCGCAACTGCATGTGTGGATTGTCGTGTCGACTATCTTACTCGTGTGTTCCAGTCCGTGGATTTTTATGGGCCGACGGATACCCGATAACGCCAGTTTTTGGGATTATTTGCATGTATATTTAGGTTTAGCGTGCACTGTGCTTGGGATTCTTTTTTTACTCAGCAATACCTTGCGTGGCAAGTGGCACCAATACTTTGGCTGGTTGGCGGGCGATTGGGCACAGTTAAAGCAAGATATTGTTGGACTTGCTAAAGGCAAATTCCCCGTCGCTGGTGGTAAAGGGCTGTTTAGTGCCATAGAAGGTATTGGCATGCTGTTGCTGGTGGCTACAGGGGTTACGGGCCTAGTTTGGTTTGTTGTTCAAGGGACGCCAACAGCACTGACATGGCGTGGTTATCACCAAGTCTTTGCGCAGGCTTTTATTGGTTTCTTGATCCTACATCTCGTCTTGGCTGCGAGCCATATTCTTGATTTTATTCGGCAATAAACTTCAGAACCCATATTGAGCGCTTATAACAATCACTTGGATTGAACATGCATAAAAATGGCCTCCTAATTTGGAGGCCATTTTTTATTTCAACAATTGTTTTGAATTAGCTAAGACGTTGCTGACGGGTCACACCAATTGCGGCGGCGAAGACTAGAAATAACCAGCCTAGACTGCCACCCGATGAGGTTTTAGCGGGGGCGGCATCTTTCTCAACAGCAAGGTAGTTAATTAACCCAATTAACTCATCTAAGGTTTTGATGCTGTTTAAATTTACCGCATATTTATCGTTCACGATAAAGGCGGGTACGCTGTCGATTTTGAATTCATTCTGCTGGGTGCGCCACAGGGAAAGCTTTTCATTAGTGCTTTTGCTATCGGCTAATTCATCGTATTTAGCAGCATCGACACCAAATTGGGCGAAGACTTTTTTGATGTCATCACGGCTGTTAATTTGCGGCTCGTGCTGATGGCCAGGTGCACTATGATCGTGGCCGTTTGCGCCCTCTGCACCTTGGATTGCGGTAAACATGGCATGGGTTAAGGCGTCTTTGTTATCAACGCTTTGGATCACGGCTAATGAACGCATCACTTCGGTGCCAATGTCGCTATTCATAAAGTCGACATGCTTATTGTCGAAACTTATCTGTTTGTTGAGGTTTGCCTTGATATCAGGCAAATAGTTGGTTTCCATATTGAAGCAGTTATGGCAATAAAATGAATAGAATTCAGTGAGTTTTGGTTCGCTGCTAGGCGCTTTGGTCGAGATTTGAGTGTAATGTGTGCCTTCAACAAAATTGGCGGCAAAGGTGCTCAATGGTGCAATCGCTAAGGTTACAGCCAAGGCTAATTGTTTAATCATAGTTTCCTCAAATTCGGTGGGATTGAATTCACAATGTCAGTCGTTGTTATCGTTGACATTCAACGGTCAACATAAGAGATAGAGTGAGCTTCAACCTAGGAGTTAAGCTAGCCAAAATGCCAGCGTTGACACATAGGTTCAGGTTAAATGGAAAGGCTTAATTATGACTGAATTGACATGAAGCTAGTAGGCTAAATCTGTGATCTCAATGGAAGTTTTACCTTAGATTTGGCAGGACTGTAGACAGGATCGCATCGCTAAGTCGGCGCATGTTGATTAAAGCCCAGTTCTGCATCACCACTGGCTAAATTCTTACGCAATATCCCTAAGCGACTGCCAAGCTTCGCACACCTCGCGAAAACGCGCCGCATCGCCATCGGGTCTGTCTGGGTGCCATTTGAGTGCTAAACGACGCCATTGCTTGCGGATATCACGGGCGGTAGCACTCTCGTCTAATTCGAAAACTCGCAGCGCGTTACCTTTGTTCATCAGATTGATATTTAAGCCAATATAGCTCTTATAATTGCTCCAGAATGCCTCAAGTAATTCTCGTACTACGTTTTCGCTGGTGTCGTAGTTATTCCAATCGAGGTAATACTCACGCAGGGAAGTATCTTGCATTATCAGTAGGTTAACATTTGATGGTACTAAGCGGAAGATTTGAATTTCCATGGCTTTGACTTGTAGCCATTGCTTGGGCAGTAATATTTCCTGCAGCTCAAACAGGGCGTTCATCAGCAGGAAGTTACGTTTGAATAAATCGTTACCCGGATTTTCATCAAGCTGGTGGATCAGCCCTTGGGTTTGTAATTCAGTGGCTAAGTGATGGATTTTCCAACTTTGATTTGAAGCTTGTAAAACCGTAAGCAACGGCCAAATCAGTGGGTTATCGCCCTTAGTGTTTGCAACTCGAATCGATTGAGGTTTTTCAGTGAGTGAGGGTTTGGCAAATAACATACTGACTGTCCCATCCTAAATTGTGAGTGTTACCAATGCGCCGATAAAACCGCTGGGCTGCAACAAATATGACTCGAAAGGCGACGATAAATGATCATTCACTAAGTTGAGCCGCAAACTATGCCACAGAGCCAAAGTGTAGGCAAAGATGAATTTTAGAGCAATACCGTGATGGTTTACTCCTACTTTAGATGGTTTCTCGGCGTAAATAAGCCGTTAACAGCAGTTAGCTTTTAGGGGGCGGCAGTTAAGAGAGGGCTCGCTTTAGACATGATGCCCTTGTTTATATCACATAAAATCAAGGGCATGCTTATTTTTACATAGAGTGAAGGACTAGATCTCGGTGAAGATCACTTCTTGATCTAAGCGAGACTTAGGCAATTTAGCGTTGAAATCATTTTCTGAGTGATAACCTAATGCAACAACCACGCAGGCACATAGACCTTGCTCTCTTAAGCCTAGGACTTGATTCATTTTAGAGGCATCAAAACCTTCGATCGGACACGCATCAATATCTAATACACTTGCACCGAGCATTAAAGTGCCAAGCGCTAAGTAGACTTGTTTTTCCATCCAATGCTGGGCATCTTTCAGCTCAAATTTATGCATATTAGCGAAGAAAGAACGGCCATTATGTTGGCCTTGCTTGGCTTCTTCATTAGCAAAGCGGCCATCCTTCGCTTCTTGCTCGAGTACTTGCAGTAAGTGTGCTTCATCTAATTGAGCACGAGCACAGAGTACGAGTACATGGGAAGCATCGAGAATTTTTTGGGTATTAAACGCATAGTTTTCGGTCGCTTGGGCAACTAACGCTTTACCTTCCGCCGTACTCGCTAACACAAAATGCCAAGGCTGTGAGTTAGTCGATGATGGGCTGTACTGCAATAAGGTTTTGATTTCTGCTATTTTATCCGCAGGAATCGTCTTAGTTGGATCAAAGGCCTTAGTGGTGTAGCGCTTTTTGGCGAAGAAACTTAAATCACTCATGTAACGGCTCCAAATCATTAAGGAATACAAATTCAATGGCAGCATTTTAAGCAGGTTTAAGTAAAAAACAATGTGATCAAAGCAGGTATTAGTTTCAAAAAAAATTTGAAACTGGGAGCTTATGCGCACTAGACAAAGCTTATGTGTGATGGAGTAGATGGCATGAAGTTTCAGACAATCCCAATTATGCGGATCTTTGATGAAGATAAAGCCAAAGAGTTTTACCTTGGCTTTCTGGGGATGGAATTAGATTGGGAACATCGCTTTGAGGATGGCTATCCGATTTATATACAAGTTTCACTTGGTAATTTTGTTTTGCACTTGAGCGAACATTCAGGCGACTGTACTCCTGGCTGTAAGGTTTTTGTGAATGTGAGTGAACTTGATCAATTATTTGCTCATGTGACTTCTAAGCCATATAAATACAACAAAGCTAGTATTGAAGATGCGCCTTGGGGCGATCGTTGCTTTACTGTAACAGATCCGTTTTCAAACAGGATTTTGTTTAATGAAGCAGCAGACACATAACAGAGTGAGGCATTCGAGGCCTGCGGCATTTACAAGTTTACGCGCATGGGCACTGCATTATGCTTTCAGGAGAAAAAATGAGTTCAGTTGAATTGTGGAAAAGCTTTGTTGACGAGTTTGCTCAGTTACATGATGGAGTATTTGAAAAATGGGTCTTGCAAGAAGGGAGCTATCCAAACAGGCAGGAAAATTCAGAAATAAATGAGTTCTTAAAGTCACTAACTGTCCAGCAAAGAGAGATTCTCGTCAAGATGCTTATTAATGCTAGACGTGGTGGTATTCATGATGCCTTAGTACGACTTAATGACAGAATGGACTGCGAAAATGGTCAATATTACGAAAACGGCATTGAGATGGAATTTCAGCCCTTTGGTTCCACCCTTTACTATGACTATGTTTGTCGCCGAGAAGGGGATAATTGGGGGCAAGAATAGGTATTATCGGAATATCTTGCTTCCAATGAACACCCTGCACAGCTGAATGATTTCAGTTACTTAACAAAGCCATCGCTGGTTGAAGGCAAACCAAAAGTGCATTATGTTGTTGATCTAAAATGGATGGCTTGATTTATTATTCGCTAACGCGGATCCGCTTATACCCAATGTTATGTGTAAGGGAATCTTAATGATCGAAAGACCCAAAGTAATAAACCTCACAGAAGCCAGAACGATTCGCAAAGTCCATTGCGGAGAGTGTAACTGGGAGCAGGAAATAGCTGCTATCACTGAAGCTGAGATAAAATGTTGCCCTTGGTGCGGCTGGAGCGATCTGGAAATAAGTACTTTAAAAGCAGAAGGTGGCTTCCAAGAAATAGAATGTCAAAAGCACGGTAGAGTTACGGTTCTACTACCTAGCTGCAATATTGATCCACTAGACTTCATGAACAACTTATTTTGTCCATTCTGTGAGTAACACATAACAATGCAAACCAGCCTGATGGCTTTTTCGTTCCTTGTTTTGCTACGCTACCGCAAAACAATCCACTACAAAGCAGCTGTTTGCAGCTTATGCGTTAAGAGAGATCGGATATATAAATGGAAAAAGCATTAATAGATATTAGGTATTACGCTAGCGACTCCCTATATGAGACAGGTAAGAGTCTACCTTCGAGTTGTTCTAGATTTTTCAAATTTCCTAAGCTGCTTCATTACTGGGGTGCTCGTATAGCCACAATACTTGGTGAAAATGGATTATCCCTCGGAGAATTCGATCACCTATATGTAAACTACACAAATGCTATTCCAGAAGGCACGATGGTTTTTTCCGATAGAACACCAGAAAAGTGGCTTAGGTATATAGACTGTGGTGTAAATTTTGAGAAATTAAAATCATTAAATGAGTCCGAACTTGAACAATTTGTAATTCGCAGTACCTTTGAGTGTCTTGAGCACCTTTGTAAGTTGAGCATAGAAAAAACCGAAAAAATCAAGCTTGCTTCAAACGAGGTGGAAAGATTTGGTTCTGCGGTCGAGCTTCCGGTTAAGGCAAAACATACTAAGTCATATTCGGTTTTGGTTTCATATAAATTGCGCCCAAATGGCGAAGCATCTCATGGGCTTGTAAAATACATTAACCACAAAACAGGTGCTACTTTCACTAAAAGGTTTGTTGATCTTAAGGGACCATCGGATATATTTCCTCTGGTCGGTACAATTTCAGTAAAAGATGGAAAAGTCCTGATCAAGCCGAGGGCATCATTTAAAGCTAGCCTTTACACAAATTCATATCAGATTCCAATGGAGATTGATTTAAGTGAAGCGGCAAGCGCATAACAAGGCGCTCTGGGACAAACCTACGCTGCGCTTTGTCCAGAGCGCGGTGTTAATCCATAGCAATTTTAATTCGAAAATCATAGATTAGAGCAAGAATTCTAACCTATTTATGTCTACTAGCTTTTTACGTATATATAGCAAAACTGGTAGTTAAAATTGGCATTGGGTCACCAGTGAGCGTTGGCGACATGGATGTCGCCGTCGAGCCTATAAGGACATATTCATGGCGTGTCGCTGGAGACACAATGACAATAAACTCCCTGAACAGATAAACGGCTATTTAGCTTTAGTTCAACTCCTGTTAATTCAACGACATAATTTTTATGGTGTTGTGAAAGATGATTGTATCCTGACTTGTCTAATTTAGTCTTTGTCATGAACGTTGAATGTTGGGATCCTAATTTGAATCCTTTGCTCACTGAACGTACTTATAAAGGTCATGACAGTGAGCATGAGGGACAGGACTTAAGCCGCTTAAGCTAACGCAATACTTTGCTTAAAAATGCTTGGGTACGGGCTTCTTTCGGATGGGTGAATAGCTCATCTGGCGGACTAGATTCGACTACATAACCGCCGTCCATAAAGATCACCCGATCGGATACATCACGCGCAAAGCCCATTTCGTGGGTGACAATGACCATGGTCATGCCCTTTAGCGCTAAGTCTTTCATCACGTCTAATACATCCCCGACCATTTCGGGATCGAGTGCCGATGTTGGCTCATCGAACAGCATCAAGTCTGGTTCCATGGCCAATGCGCGGGCAATGGCGACCCTTTGCTTTTGGCCGCCCGATAAACTAGCGGGATAAGCATTGGCTTTGTCACTTAAACCAACCTGTGCCAGTAGATCGAGGGCTTTGGTCTCGGCTTGATCTGGCGTCATCAGTTTTAGACTAATGGGCGCTAAAGTGATGTTTTGGATGACAGTTTTATGGGGGAACAGATTAAAGTTTTGAAACACCATGCCCACTTTTTGCCGCAGTTTATCGACGCAGGCGTTTGGCGCTGTGATCAATTGACCTTCAATCTCAATATCGCCTTGGCTTGGCTGCTCTAACAGATTAATACAGCGCAAAAAGGTACTCTTGCCACTGCCGCTTGGACCGATCACGCTCACCACTTCGCCCTGACGAATATGCTCGTTAATGCCTTTAAGCACTTGGTTATCGCCGAAGTTTTTATGCAGGTTGGTTATTTTAATCACTTTGTTTCAACCTCTTTTCAAATTTCGACAGCACAAACGTGAAGCTGTAGGTTAGGAATAAGTAGATGAGTGCGCAGGTAAATAAGGGCACACTGTCCTCGAAGGTACGGCTACGAATAATTTCACCGGCGCGCATAAGGTCAACACCACCGATAAAGCCAATGACGGCGGTTTCCTTGAGGAGCACGATAAATTCATTACCAAGTGCGGGCAGAATATTCTTAATCGCTTGGGGCAGAATAATCGACTTCATGGTTATTGCTTGGGACAAGCCAAGTGAGCGTGCCGCTTCGGTTTGGCCTTTATCAACGGCTTGAATCCCTGCGCGGATTATCTCAGAAATATACGCGCCGCTATTGAGACCAAAAGCGATAATGGCGGCAGTGATCTTATCGACATCTAAGGCTGAAAGCACGATGAAGTAAAGGATCACTAATTGCACAACTACTGGGGTGCCACGGATCACACCGACATAAAGATTGGCGGGGAAGCGGATATACCACTTAGACGACATCTTCATAAAGGTGGTGCCAATGCCTAACACTGCGCCTAATAACATGGCGAAGAAAGTGACGACTAACGTCACTTTTAAACCATTTAATATCAGCAGCATGCCTATCATGCCATCTTCGCCAATCGGGCTAAACAGCGAGGTATTAATTGCGTCTATCATGCTGATATCACTTTATATGGGTAGAAACGAGCGTCTGATATTGGCCGTCAGCTTTCATGTTAGCCAGTGTTTTATTGATGCTCGCTAGCAGTTCTGGTTGCTTTTTTGACACGGCAAAGCCATAAAACTCAGCAGGAAAATCCAGTTTGATCATCTTTAATTCAGGATTTTTAGCCAGATAGTTAGCGGCAGGTTCGCTGTCGAATAACACTAAATCTACCTTTGAATTTTTAAGCTCCATGATGGCTTCAAAACCCGTATTAAAGGCGGTGATATTTTGGGTGTATTTTTTCGACATAATGTCAGCAGTTGTGCCTAACTGCACCGCAAAG
Source organism: Shewanella sp. SM23 (assembly GCF_025654295.1). NCBI lineage: Bacteria > Pseudomonadati > Pseudomonadota > Gammaproteobacteria > Alteromonadales > Shewanellaceae > Shewanella > Shewanella sp. SM23. The sequence continues at coordinate 25,387 of NZ_JAKKRM010000017.1, read as the reverse complement.
TGCTTGCCTTTAATATCTTCAAGTGTATGAATGCTATCGTTATCTTTGTTGACGAGTACCACTTGAGTCGCTTCGTAGTAAGGGTCAGAGAAGTTGACGTTTGCTTGACGTTCAGCGGTTATCGTCATACCTGAGGCGATAAAATCAATCTTGCCTGAATTGAGTGCGACGATCAGTGAATCGAACTTCATGTTTTCGACTTTCAGTGTCTTGCCGGCGTCTTTAGCGATTTGCTTGGCCAGATCGATATCAAAGCCTTTGATTTCATCGCCACTTTGGCCGCCAACATATTCAAAAGGAGGGAAGGCGGCATTAGTACCAACGACTAACACGTCATCGCTTTTTCCGCATCCAGCTAACAACAAGGTGGCAGTTAAGGTCAGGCCGCCTAATAACATGGACTTTTTCATTTAAGACTCTCTTGTTCGATTTCACTATCAGTGTGGCGACTATAGGCAGATGAGCGTTAAGTGTCAATAATTATGCTGTTAATTTGATTAAAAATTCACTTCTATTTTGCAGTTTTCAGTCGCAAGATTGAGACCCGCTGCTTTCCTGTACAAATTTGTGTGTAAGTTGTTTTTTCTGGGTTGAATTATTGTGCTTTGGTCTATAACTATTGTTACTGTTAGGTTTTTGGCTATCTATACTTTTGTGGTGTTTATTAGCGGCTTCTCAATGAGAGTGTCATAATTTGAACTATCGCCTATTATTCTTTGATTAAATTGGCTAGTTTAGCCGCTCTTTAACGGCAACCTTAGTTGGTGTTATTCCTATTTTATGCAGTTTAATCCTCTGGCTGATTTGATTATCAAGCTAGAAACGATGTTTCAGGAGTCAAAAGTGAACTATCTCAACTCAGCATTAGTGTGCTTAGCCCTGTGCTTATCGAGTGCACTGCAGGCCGAAGAGCAAACTCAGTGGCATTACAGCTTAGGCAGCCATGATTTTGTGGTCGAGGATTCTCACACCTTAGGGGTGAATGCGAGTCTATTGTTAGAACATAAGACCCAAAGTGATATTTTGCTGACGGCGGCGCTGGATGCCTATATAGACGTAGATGTCGATAAACTCGACCCTGACCATATCCCTGTGTGGTTTAAGTCTGCCTATGCCGCGAGCGGTGAACTTTATCGTGTTAATCCCGCGTTTTCATTCGGTTGGCAGTTCGATTTACAGGGAAAGCGTAATACCGTTAGCTCGGTTGAGAAACAAGCGAAGGTATTTCCTGGGCTGACAGCTAACTTTGATGGGCAAGCATTACAGGCTCAGTTCAATGCGGGTGCGGGTTATTACTATCTCGAAATCGATGACGATGTGCCTAGAACTCGAGGTTACGATCGTGGCGATTTTGGCAATGGTACGTTTGCTTATACCTTTATGGGAAGTGTAGGGGCTAATGTGACGCCTAAGCTACATATGCAAGTGGCCGCACAAACCTGGCAAGACGAGGATAAATGGTTAGAGAATCAATATCGCTTTGAGCTGAGTTACCAAACCGATTTTTGGCGGACTAATAGCGTGTTAATGCTGAGTGCTGAGCACACGCAATACAATTTAGACCACTATGCCAAAGTCGATGTTAACTCGGCTGAGTATTTGCCTATTCTGCCATGGGATAGCGATACGCTAGTGCGTTTAAGCTTAGTGGTTCCTTGGTAAGAATAGGGTTATTTATGGGTTAAGTGCTTCTCGACTAAGGCGATCATGGCTTGAGCCGCGAAGGATAAAACTTGGTCTTTGCGCCAAAAGAGGGATAACTCCCAGCGCAGCTCGTCACTCGCCAGCGGGATATTTACGACGCCTGACACGCTGTAGCGCCGCGCGATGGAGCGCGGTAATACCATAACCCCTGTGCCCGCGGCGACTAAGGCAATACCGAAATCGGCTTGGCTAACGCGGGTGATGTTTTTAGGGACAAATCCGGCGTGTCGGCAGGCATTGAGCACTAATTGGTAGAGAGTGTATTCGGTTTCGAACATCACCTGAGGGTCGGCACTAAGATCGCTAAATGACAATATCTGTCGGGTGGATAACGGATTTTCCTTAGGCAGCACTACTACCATAGGATCGTTAAACACGCGTATGCCGTCATAACCCTCATCAAAATCAATAATCCCAGTGGCCAGTTCAATTTCGCCCTTTTGGATTGCCGCGGTTTGCTCTACACCGCCACGGACGAGTAAGTGCATCTCTATCTGCGGATATTGCTGGCGATATTTGGCAATAATCGGGGCAAAAATTTCGGCACTCCCTAGAGGAGCCAATCCGAGATTGAGTTCGCCCGCGGTTAAACTGCGTTGGGCCGTGAGTTCAGCGAGCATGCGTTGTCGGCCAGCGAGTAACTCTTTGCCATGTCGATAAACAACTTCGCCCGCGGGCGTGAGTTTGACTTGGGTGCCGCGTTTACCGCGTTCGAGTAAGATGAGGTCTAGCTCCTCTTCCAATTGGCGTACGGCTTTTGATAGTGCAGGTTGGGTGAGATGGACTTTTTCGCTGGCTTTACCGAAGCCTCCAGCATCGACGATTTCGATAAAATAGCGGATAACTTTGAGGTCCATTAAGGTTCACCTTTAAATGTATTCTTAAAATTCATGCATTACATTCTTAATATTCATTTTTTTTATCAAATAGGCAAGCCTAGAATAGCCCTATAGAAAACTTTGTTCTAACCGAGAAAATCATGTCATTCCCACAAGCCGCAATACGTCAGTGTCGACATTGGGCTTTGTTATTAAGCCAAATCGGCCTCTTCTGTTTACTGTCCTTCGCATGTCACTGGTTCGCCACTTGGGCACATTCTCCTATTCCAGGGAGTGTGATTGGCTTAGGCATACTCTTATTTTTATTAGGTTTTAAACTCATTCCTGAAAATGCCGTACAACTGGGCGCCGCTTGGTTGATTGGTGAGTTATTGCTGTTTTTCATCCCGCCAGTGATATCCGTTATTAAGTACGAAGGTTTGTTTGAGCAATACGGCACCAATATATTGTTCACTTTAGTGATGGGCAGTGTGTGTGTGATGTTTGGTACAGGCTTTGTGGTCGATAGAGTGTTTCGTTTTGAGCGCCAACTGAACATCAAAAAGCAAGCCCGTCGCCACGCTAAGGCGGCTTAATGATGACTGACTCAAAAGTGGTGGATTTTGTGTTGTCGCAGACCGGATTAGCCTTATTCAGCTTATTGCTGACAATATTCTGTTACTTCGGTGCCAAGCGTCTCTATAAGTACCATAGAGTCTGGTGGTTAGCGCCCATAGTGTTAGCGCCAATAGTGATTACCTTATTGGTGTTTAATCTTAAGATCCCGCTGCCAACCTATTTTGAATACACCCATTGGTTGATGGCCATGTTAGCGCCCGCGACTATCGCCTTTGCTTTGCCGATTTATCGTGAGCGTAACTTGATCCGCCAGTATCCGCTGACGATAGGGTTAGGTGTAACGGCCGGATTGTTTCTGGGGATGATGTCTTCTTGGCTGTTGGTGAAGTTTGTGCCCTTGCCGGTGGAATTGTCTAAGAGTTTGCTGGTACGTTCGGTGTCGACGCCCTTCGCGATGGAGGCGACCAGTGCCTTTGGCGGCGTGCCTGAGTTGACGGCCATGATGGTGTTAATTACAGGCGTCATTGGCATCTTGGTGTGCGAGCCACTATTTAAATTTATGCGTATTCGTACTTCGTTAGGTAAAGGTGTTGCTCTAGGCGCATCTGCCCATGGTGCAGGCGCCGCAAAAGCCAATGAAATCGGCAAGCAAGAGGGCGTTATCGCCAGTTTGACTATGATTTTTATTGGTATCGCTATGGTGTTAGGCGCACCCGTTTTTGCATTGATTTTTATCTAGGCTTTGAATGCTATCGTGTGAGTTTTATGACTTGAATTTACACACCTCAATTTCGGCAAATTTGCCTCTTCGAGCGCTAACTCCTTCTCGGTTATGCGCTTTTTTTTTGAGCTTACCTTCATAAAATGTGGCATGCTGTACCAAGTTGAAATACATAGTATTAATGGTGATACCTATGTCTAGTAAGTCAGACAAACAACCAAACACGCAATACAGCGTGAGTTTACGCCCGATTATTGAAAGTGATCTTGAAGCTATTTTTGTGCATCAAAGCGATCCCATTGCTAACCAGCTTGCTCAATTTCCTCCTCGAGATCGAGAAGCATTTTTTAAACATTGGCATCAAAATATTCTGGGACAAGTAAATGTATTGCCAAGGGCGATAGTGGTCGATGGCAAGTTTGTGGGCAATATTGGGCATTGGCAAAGTGATGGACAAGCGCTTATAGGGTATTGGATTGACCGTGAATATTGGGGCAAAGGTATCGCGACACAGACCTTAGCGCAATTTTTGCCTTTAGTCAGTTTAAGACCCCTCTTTGCCCATGTGGCTAAACATAATTTAGCTTCACAGCGAGTGCTGCTCAGACACGGCTTTGTGCTGACAGACCAACTGATACAAGAGTGTGAAGATACTGAAGCTTTACTCGAATTTGTCTTACGCTAGCGGATAAGATGCTATAACGCGACATTTTAGGGCGTATGTTAACGCTTTCATTCGCCTAAAATGACGTATTTAGATGCTTGAAACCACTGTTGTACAGGGACTTTTGTTAAAAGTGCAAAAAGTCGCCCATTATTTTCATTTCAAATTATTCTACTGAAAAAAGCCTCTTCCTAAGATTTTATCTCTACTGTAATTGAAAAGCCTAGATCTAGGTGCTTTATTGCTCTGGATTGGTGACAGGTTAAGCTGGTTTTATATAAAAAAATTGAGAAGAAAGTGCTGATCTTACTGATAAAAGTCTAATTGCATTCTATTTCTTTCACTGTAGAACTCCTATACTTAGCCAAAACCTGTGCCATAGCACAATCGATCCCTTATCTATTCAGTGAAATCTATATGAAGATCCGTTTTCTGCTCAGTAGTTTTATTCTTGCGTGCAGCAGTCTCACCGTTGCCACGACAGCGCATTCAGCCGATTCGGCCTCTGTCGCATATAAAAGCACCAAAACTCAATCGACAGCAAAAACGAAGCAAGCACCATTAAAGCAAGAAATTGCAGGACGTAGTGCGATAGTCGTGGACTTAAAAACCAATGAAGTGCTTTATTCCAATAATCCTAATGCAGTAATGTCAATTGCATCTGTCACTAAGTTGATGACAGCAATGGTGGTGCTGGATGCAAAGTTACCTATGGAGCAAAAGCTTGCGGTAAATATCCGTGATACCAAAGAAATGAAAGGTGTTTATTCTCGAGTTCGTATCGGCAGTGAAATCAGCCGTAAAGAAATGTTATTGCTGACCTTAATGTCATCAGAAAACCGTGCCGCTGCAAGTCTTGCACATCATTATCCCGGTGGTCATAAAGCTTTTATTAAGGCGATGAATGCCAAAGCAAAAGCACTGGGAATGAAAAATACCCGCTATGTTGAACCTACAGGTTTATCCTATAAAAACGTTTCGAGTGCCAGTGATCTGATTGTCTTACTCAAGGCCAGTGAAAAGTATCCTATGCTAGGCCAGCTGAGTTCGACCGAGAAGAAGACGGTTACCTTTGCCAACCCAAGATACAGTTTAGATTTTCGTAATACCAATCGTTTGGTTTATAAAGATAACTGGGATATTCATCTAACCAAAACAGGCTTTACGAATGCTGCGGGGCACTGCCTTGTGATGCGTACTGAAATGGCAAAACGCCAAGTGGCATTTGTCGTGCTCGATGCTTACGGCAAATATACTCATATTGCGGATGCTAACCGTTTACGTAACTGGCTAGAGACTGGCAAAGTCACTCCTATTCCTGCTGAAGCTAAGCAATACAAGAAACAACGTAGCCAGCAGCAATTAGCTAAGTTGAGTGAGACCTAGTTTCTCGGTTGCAGCTTTATAAAAGTACAAACATAAAGGCCAGATGAGCAATCAATCTGGCCTTTATGTTTTAACGCTTTGAGTTGCTACTCAATTTTGGTAAATTTATGATGGATTTGAGCGTACCATAGTCGTTATTTTATGTTCTCAAGGATGACATTCGTGTGGATGTATTTTTAAAAAAAATTCAACTTATCTATTTTCCCTTCTTATTTCTCAGCCTGTTATTTGTTTCTGGTTACAGTTTTGTCCATTGGCTGTTGTTGGTTAACCTTGAGTTTTTTAGCCTAGATGAAGATATCGTTAATTTGTGGCTGCCGCAGATACTGTCTTGGGTATTGTCGATCATTTATATCCGGCCTAGGCTAAAACGACTCAAGTTTGTTAAAGATAATTCGCGCTTTTTCTATTTATTGATCGCGGTGCAATTAATGGCTGTTCCTTGCATTGTTGCGCAGGAATATCTCAAGACGACCACGGGGAAGTTAACGCAATTAGCATCGATACAAGAATTGTATCTCCATAAAAATACTCAGTATTATCAGTTGCAGCAATCTTATATTGATAAGATGCAAATTGGTTTGCAGCGAAGCCTAGAGGTTACAGGTAAACATAGTAGTCACTTAAATATGGCACTGTATATCGCTATGCCGATTTTTGCCGAGCGTGCAGACAGTTGGCATGCTAAGGCCCTCGCTTGGTATGGTAAAGTTTATCAGCAGGAGATCAGTAATCGACTTGAACCCAATGAGAAAGAAGCGCAATTCAAAGCGTTTTTGGCTAAATCCCTAAATGAGTTCAATGAGTTGGACCCCCAGAGTTTTGTTTACCTTGAACGATTAGCTCCATCCTCACTTCGTTCAGAGTTGCTCAGCGCCGCACAAAAAAGTCCGCTTTACCAAGCCGAACATCAAACGATTTTTATGCCCAAATTTGAGCCATTTGAGGCTCGTAATGGCCATAAGTTAGTGTGGATTTTTATCTGGTTTGTTGTTGGCGCTTTAGTCTGGTTTGTACTCTTACTGCGGGTCAATCTGGATGAGAAAAGCGTAAAGCCGAGACGCAAATAAATCACGCTCGGCCTTGGATTTAATAAAGTTTAGGCATGTTCAAACATTAAGAACAAGTAAACGATAAACAAGACTATATGAGTCGCGCCATGCAATGCATTGGTGCGACCGCTACTAAAGCTGACCTTACAGACCATTAAACTGGTGATTAACAGCACCATGTCGGCGGGTGACAGGCCTAAATGGACTTCTTGATCTATCACGCTGCCAATAATTAATACCGCCGGGACTGTGAGTGCAATCGTCGCGAGCACTGAGCCAAAATACAGATTCATCGCCCGCTGTAATTGATTGTTTAACGCGGCCTTAAAGCCTCCCACAGCTTCGGGGGATAAAATCAAGCAGGCCACAATAAAGCCCCCTAATGCCTGTGGAGCGCCTAGGGTTGCTACGCTGTAATTGATGGGCATAGCTAAGGTTTTTGCCAACAAAATGACCACGAGTAAGTAGCCAATTAATAGAATTGTATGGTAAGCATTACTGCGTAGTATGCCGTGGTGTTCCTCATGGTCTTCATGATCGGCATCGACAAAGAAATGGCTGTGGCTCTTCGTCTGTACCACTAAAAAGACGCCATAGAGCAGTATCGAAATAATGATCAGCATCCAAGACATGGCTTTAGACATGCCGCCAATAGTGCCACCTTCGGTAAAATTGGGCAGTACTAAACAGAGTAGGGCGAGGGGAATAATCGCCACGAGATAGGATTTTACGCCATCTAAATTGAAATGCTGGGTATGGTAACGCCAGCCGCCAAGTAATAATGTAAAGCCCACTAAGCCATTGATGATCAACATGACTACGGCGAACATAGTGTCGCGCGCCATGACAGGGTTAGGTTCTCCGGTCAGCATCACGGAGGAGATCATCACCACTTCGAGTGAAATGACCGATAAAGTTAAGATTAAGGTGCCATAGGGATCGCCAAGCTTAATCGCTAGTGCATCTGAGTGGCGTACCACAGAGAAAATAGCCCAAGTCACTACACCCAATAGGGCGAGTGAAACGGGAATATAGGTCGAGAGGGCGGTGCCATCGGCGAGTAAGCTATCGCCACCGGTTTTAAAGAATACTAAGGTCAGTATTCCCAGTAGCAGGGCTAACTCGTCTTTCATAAATGTCTTCATAGGCAATTTGTCCTAAACGAAAAAAAAGGCCGTTAGTATAGACACTGGTTATGGCACACTTTGCATGAAACTTCCTTTAGATTTGGAGTTAAGGATAAATGTTTGAACTAGATCGCTTTTTAATCTAAAACCCCATTTTTAAGCTAGCCATGGTGTTCTGTTTTAATCAGCTTGCCGAGTTGATCATAATGATTCCAATCCCCTGATTCTCGATCGCTGAGATAACTGCCTTCAGTGCGTTTTTCACCATTAGGCCAAAAACTTTGCCATAGACCTTCCTTGCGATCCCTAAGATAAGTGCCTTGTTCGGCTAACTTGCCATTGTTGTGGTAATAGCTGGCATCGCCTTCTTTTTGGCCTTTCACCCAAGTTTCAACGAGTTCTGGCTTACCGTTCTGGTGATATTGCTTAACTTGACCATCAAGCGACCCCTTAGCATAAATTGCCTCTAATTTGAGTTGGCCGTTACTGTAATATTCTTTCGTTTGGCCATGGCTTTGACCGTCTAAAAACTCAGTGCTAGCAGCTTGCATCCCGTCCTCAAACCAGCTTTCCCACAATCCAGTTTGATTACCTTTATTCATAGCCCCGCTGAGTTTTAGCTGGCCATTGTTGGGATAGTACTCGGCATATGGGCCTGTTTTATCATTTTTATCATAGGTTTCTGAGCGGTAAACCACTTGCTTAAAGCTGTAAAACTCTCGAATTCCATGGCGCTTGTTTTCCTGCCAATGGCTTTTTTGCTGGATATTCCCCTCGGGGATTGTGCCATAGGTAGGGTCTTTTTCTTCGTAGCGATAATCCGTCCACAGACCGGTTTTTTGGTCGTCCAGATACTCCCCTGTCACACGGCGGCGTCCGTGGTAATACTCTGCATAGTTACCATTAAGTTTGCCATTGGCGAAGGTTTGCTCCCGTTGTTTCAGGCCTTCGCTGTACTGTATCCATAGGCCTTCTTTATTGCCGTTTTGATATGTGCCTTCTTCATTGGGATCACCATTGGCATACCAGCGGGCGAAATGGCCATCAAGAGGGTAACGACTGGCATTGTCTTTTTTATCCCGTGCGTAGTGAGATACTTCCCGAGGTTTACCGTTATCGTAAAATGACTCATATTTTCCGACCCATTGGCCATCGATACGTTCGCCGCGCTCACTCACTGTGCCGTCGTCAAAATAGGTTTCTGATTTCCCTGTTGGTTTACCTTCAACGTATTGATCTAGCGTCCGCAGCTTGCCATTGTTGTGGTAACGGCGTGATTCACCGTGACGTTGCCCTTGTCGCCATTGCTCGGAGGATTGCAGCTTGCCAGCGTGATAGCGCTCAAATAGACCATCCTTAAATCCCATGTCGTAGTGGCTTTTTTCGAGCAAATTGCCTTCGGTATCATAACGCTCCGATGGTCCATGAAGCGGGTATTGGCCATTGTCAGTCAGCTTTGAGTCTTGGTAGTTACGTAATTCTTTAAGTTGGCCGTTGTTGTGGAAATACTTTTGCGTACCAGCGAGTAGATCCTGTTTATAGTTGAGAGCGCTGGTGAGAATGCCCTCGGCATTAAAATATTGCTGTGGCCCGTCTAATGCACCATTAACATACTGTTCTTCAACTTGTAATTTACCTGCATCATTAAATTGCTGGCATTTCCCTTGGCGTTGCCCAGCGCTATATTGGCAGCGGCTGGCGAGTTCACCATTGGGGTAAAATGTCCGTTCTTCACCCTCGAGCAGATTGAGATTAAACTGGCTGCTGCTCGATTTAGTCCCGTCATCGAAAAAGGTTTCCCATGCTCCTTGGCGACGGCCTTCGGCATCGAAGCGGCCCGTCACTGTGGCTTGTCCATTGGGATTTTGTTCTAAATAAGAACCTGAGAGTTGGTTGTTCGCATAGCTCTGGCTTTGGGACAAGGTGCCGTTTTCATAGAAACTTTCCCATTTCCCGTGGCGCAGGTTATCGAGGTAGCTTTCTTGGGCTTGCAGTTTGCCACTGTTATAGAAACGTTTTACTTGCTCCTTTTTACCGTCTTGATAGCGCGTCGTTTGGCTGAGATGGCCGCTGCTGTTGTATTCCTTCCATTCGCCCGTGGGCACGCCTTTGGCAAATTGCTGTTCCTCAGTAACTGCGCCGCTCAAATCGAACATATGCCAAGTGCCATCTTGATAACCCTGCTGATAGTTTCCTTCGACTAGCTTGCTGTTATTGGTATGAAATACTTGCCATTTACCATTAGGGATCCCCTCGGAAAACTGCCCTAAGGTATAGCCTTGGTTATCGCGCACTATTGCGATATCGCCATTTAAGGGCATTCCAGTGGCGAGATTGTAATAGCTGGGAATTCCGTCCTGTTGGCGGATTTCGACCATCATGGAGGAGAGATTTTGCGCTGCTTGTACATGGACACTGGTTAAGCTGGCTCCCGCAATCGCGAGGCTGATAAAGCTAAATGGCGTATTGAACATGCTGATTCCTTGCTCTGTTCTGGGTCTTAAGGCCGCGCGGTTTGCAGCCTATACAAGAATCCTAATTTTTTGCTGTTGAGTTTATTTATCGGGCTGTGCACTTATATACAGTGCACAGCGCCAAGGGTTAAGTTAATCGATTAAGCGAATATGCTTAGGCTAAAAAATAGGGAAAACATGGTCCGAGGTAATCACCGGCGGCGGTATTTCCCGATTTAAAAACTCGCCATGATGGAAGCTATTGATCACTTCTATCCAGCCATTATCCCTAAATTCGTATTGTTTACCATGAAGCCTGCCCTGCTCGTCATAATTCGCTATTTCAAGCACATAGTCTTCGGTATTACGCAGTTCCCAGTGGCCGACTTGTTTGCCTAGATCGAAGCGTCCGTACCAATAGTGTCTCTCAGGATTTGGCATTGGGTTGAAACCGAACTCACCATGGGTGTACAACCAGTCGCCATCCTGTTGCCCATTGCGGTATTCGCCCTTTTCATACAATTGGCCGTCAGTGGCGTAGCGTTGTACTAATCCTTCGGGTTTGCCATGGTTAAAGTTTATTAATTCAAGCAATTGCCCAGAACTTGTCTCATTACGGAACTCACCATCGAGCTCGCCTTGGGCATCATAGCTAAAGGTGAGGGTGGCATCTTCTTGTTGTTTCTTCCAAGCGCCAACGGGCTTGTCATTGGCATATTGGCCGCGCTCGGCCACCCACTGCTCCCCTGTCTCATGGTTAATTTTCAGCATCTCGTAGGGGCCTTCGCGCTTACCCTCTTTAAAATACTCGCGGGTAATCACTTTTACAGTTTGACTACGGTTTAGGGTTTGCAGATATAAACCGGTCAATTGGTTATCGATATGCTCGCTGCGGCTAATTAACTCACCTTGCTCAAATATTTCGTTGAGGACCCATTTTTTAAGTTTGTCCTCCTCTGTGTTAGAGGTAAGTTGACCTTCACTAAAGCGTTGATGCTTACGGTAAACCCAGTTGTTGTCTTGGTGTTTTTCTTCGGTTGAACTGAGCATTTCGCCCTTTTCATTGTATTTAATCGATAACTTCACATTCCATGGCGCCTCTATGATTTCCTTTTGGGCTATCTGGCCATTTTTAAAGTAATCCAGTTGTTCACCGACTTTATAATCATTGTGGTAGCGGTAGTGGCGCTTTACCTTGCCATCGTCGAAATATTCGAAGTAATCCCCGTGTTTCTTACCTTTGACATAAGCTTGGGTCGAAATGATTTTACCAAAGCCCCAATTGGTCTCGTTGCCATGTGTAAGCCCATCCACCATAGGGATTTCGACGTGTAAGTTGCCATTGTCATAGTACTGGGTAACACAAGTACCACTATTACAGACTTTGCCCCTAAGCTTGCCCTCGCTATCAAAAAGCTCGCTTATACCGACCTCTTTGCCATCTTTATAGGTCGTTTTGTACCGGATCTTCCCACCTTCCCAGTAACCCGTTTCAAGGCCTTGTTTAACGCCATTTTCATAGTGCGATTCAACATACAATTGACCCGTGGCGATATATTTTTTGAGCAGGCCATGAAGTTGACCTTGCTCGTTGCGAAAGCCTTGCTCGTACGGCTTGCCATCCTCAAAGTAGCATTGATAAGCACCGCGGAATTGTTCGCTTGTGAGGGTTTTGCCAATTTTGTTATCGGCGAGGGCACTGGCGCAGAAAAGCATATCGTTATTTTTGTAATAAACTTCAGCCTTATAATTTCCGTCGATAACTTCGGTCGATTGTTTTAGATAGTATTGAGCCTGTTTTTCATCTTTGACAACCTTCCAATGGGCATCGAGTAACACCTTTTGTGCATTGGCACTGGCACTGATAGTGATACAGATAAGTACCAGTGCTCCAAGGAGCAGTTTTACTGTAAATAGACGCATAACCGCTCCTTTTTATGGCAAAGGTTTAAAGGTGAATTCATAGGGGATGTCGACGGGGTTTTGAGAGAGAGTCATATAACTCACCTTAGCGGCAGGGCCCGCAACACTCAAATAGCGGCCATCGACCAGCGCCTCTTTAATCCGCAGTTCGGTGGTTTCGGGCAGTCGAATCGTTAGGGATTTGCCTTGGGCATCCTCGACTTTAAAGTAGTTCTTAAGATCTTTACTCGGCTCGTCACCATAACCGGTTTTTGTTAGCCAAGCTTGTAAATCGATTAACCAAGGACGTGGGTTAGCTGCCTGCTCTAAGGGTTGCCAACTGATATCACCTTGGCAATGGATCTTGCCCTTGATCTGTTTATCGTAGAAAAACTGCCGCTCGCGGTCGGGCGTCATCAGGGTATAGGCTGGTCCGTTTGGGGCATTATGCTCAAACAGCCAAGTGACTTCGTGTTTTCCCTCTTTAAAACCTTGTTCTATTTCAGGTTTACAGGCACTCGCTAATGCGGCTGACATAGGAATATACAGATTATGGCCATTTTCAGTCTCAGGTTTTATCCCTTGGATCGCACTGATTTCGGCGTTTGATGGCTCAAGATCTTGATAGAGGTAGTTATTGAGGCTCGAATCGCCAAACTCGCTTAGGGGATTGGCCAGATTTTGGTTGTAGTCGGTAAAGGTCACAAAGCGGATGTTCTTGGTTTGGCTTAACTCCGGCTGTGGCTGGCTCTCCAGTATTACAACGGTTTTAGGGATTTCATCTAGCTTAAGTAGCAGGGCGCGGGTGCTAAGGTGATGAGGATCATCGACACCGATTAATTCCCCCAGCAGTTCCTTATCCGTCACCGTTAACCATTTGGGATAATCACCATCGCGACGGGCTTCGGCCATCTTTCCTTTAAATTGCTGAAAAGGAAGGTTAATGTTTTTAGTCTTACTCTGCTTTGTCACGACTTTAAATAGCTTTGCCTCGGCGTCGAGCACCTGAATCGTGAGGCTCGCATCGCCAAAGGTATAGGGAGTGGTGACCAGTTCATCCCACGATTTTTCGACTATCTTATTGCTTTCGGGGATAAGGGTCAGCTTGGCGCTGATATGGTCTATCTGTTTGAGTTTATTGGCGGTGTTGTCCCAGCCTGTGGCGATAAGATCCACCGAAGACTCAATCGAGCGGTTGAAATTCATCGCCACACCTTTGCTGTGCTGCCAGAAGTGAATATCTATCGGATTTCCGCTGGCATCAAAGGCGGCTAAGTCTTCATAATTCACATTAGCAACCACATATCGCGGGCTCATATTATGCACAAAGCGCAATTGCAGCACTTCTGGCGTGTCAGCGCCCCATGGGCCAATATTATCAAGAATACCTTGCTGATCAGGTAATAAGGATTTTATAAAGTCCTTATCATGGGCTTTGTATTCCCGAGGAACATCGCTGATGGAGTACAGCTCTTTTTGCAGATCATCTATATCTCGCTCGGCATCGTAGTTAGCGTCGGCATGCCAAAGCATGTTCATGATATAAGGGCTATCCTTGGGCGCCATGGCGATGCGGCGGGTGAGGGTACTGCCTTTGCTCTCTTCCTGTTGAAAAAACGCCATGCTCTCTAACCAGCCGGTTTTGCGGTTAAGCTCGAACTTTCCATAGGCCTTAAAGTTGTCTTTCTCACCTTGTACTACTGCAAATAACTTATCTTCGGTCACTTGCTCAACCGTCCAAGTTAGGCGTGCATCCATGGGGGCGCTGATGCTATAACCGACCCTAGGCTCAAGTGCTACAGGCAAGGTTGGAGCTTGTTTAAACAAGCTATTAAGATTCACCCAGTGGTCAAATAATTCCTTGATATCTTTTTGATCCATCTTGGCAATGGGAGTCAGTTGGCGGACTTCACCATTGTTAAATTCCACATTAAAGCCATCTTTAACCAACTGAAAGATTTCATTAGAGTTACCTTTAGGGTCGATATTACTCACCGGAATCGGCATGCCATAATCGCTAATTTGCAGCATATTAGGTTGGATAAAAAAACGGGCGTTATGGGTTAACGGCGTTGTTAAGCTGGTCGCCTTACCCTCTGCATTCTGTAATTGGTAATCCAGCAGCAGTCGTGCCTGCAGCACTTTGCGGGTTTCAAAGCCATCATTGAGGTTTATGGTGGAGATAATCTGATATTCACGCTCTGTGGGTATGTTGGTATTAACTGAATTGGAGGGTGACGTTGAGTTATCGCAGGCGGTTAACAAGAGTGTTATACCTGCCATTGTCAGTGTGATTGCGGCGTTAACTGCCTTGTATTTCACTATGGCCATTCGTACTCCTTTGGCTACGCATGTTATTGAAATGTAAACTCATTAATCTTTTTCTGGCGACATTATACACAAAAAATATCTGAGGCATAAAAGAAAACCCAAACCAAGCTTGCTTGATTTGGGTTTGTGTTGATCGCGGTTTTGCTGCGCGAGAGTGGCTAACTTAGTGGTTAACTCAATGGTGAGATGAGTGCCTAAAAAAGCCCAAGCTGATGGATTACAGCGAGAGGATCACGCTGGCAATTGCCGCACTCATGAGGTTAGCGAATACGCCAGCGGCAATGGCGCGAAAACCATTACGGGCGATAAATTCGCGGCGCTCTGGCACCATGCTACCCAGTCCACCGATCAAAATTGCCATGGTTGAAATGTTCGCAAAACCACACAGGGCGAAAGTCACAACGGCCTGAGAATGGGCGCTCAGTTGGTCTTCGACTTTCATTAACTGAATAAAGGCCACAAATTCATTCACCACGATTTTTTGGCCAATGAGTGAGCCTGCAGTAATGGCCTCATGCCAAGGAATACCCAGCAGCCACGCCATAGGGGCGAACAGATAACCGAGTAAAAATTCGAAGCTTAATTGGTAACCGAACCATTCACCCACAGCACCTAACATGCCATTCAGTAGGGCGATAACACTGACAAAGGCCAGTAGAGTGGCACCAATCCCGACAGAAATCCGCATGCCAGACATAGCGCCATCGGCTAAGGCTTCAACCACATTGGTGGCGCGTGGCAATTCGACAGAGGTGATTTCATCGGCACTATTTTTGTCATTGTCGCTAGGCGGCATGAGGATTTTTGCCATCAACAGACCTGCGGGTGCCGACATAAAGGCGGCGGCGATCAAATAGTTAAGATCGACACCTAAAGCGGCATATCCGACTAAAGTACCGCCCGCGACTGAGGCTAAACCACAGCTCATGACCGCGAAGAATTGCGAATCGCTCATGTGCTTTAAATAGGGTTTAATCACCAGCGGCGCTTCAATCATGCCGACGAAGATGTTCGCCGTGGCAGATAAAGACTCGGCGCGGCCCGTGCCCAGTAAACGCTGCAGACCACCACCAATAATGTTGATCACCTTAGGCATTAACCCAATATGGTATAAGGCTGAAATCAGTGCCGAGAAAAAGATGATGATACCTAACACATTGATCGCAAATACGAAGCCGACTTTACCCGTGGCGAGATCGCCAAACAGGAAGCCAATCCCTTCGTTACCATAGGCTATCACGCTCGACACGCCCGCCGTAACAGACTGCAATACGGCCTTACCCGCAGGAACGTAGAGCACTAACAGAGCAAATATAATTTGTAAGCCTAGGGCTAAAATCACAGTGCGGTAGGGAATGTTCTTGCGGCTCACTGACAGTAACCAAGCAAAAAACAAGATACTAATCATGCCTAATATCGCGGTCATAAGGGGTTATTCTTTTGAGTTAAGGAAGAAGCCGCGCATTGTAGGCCGAGTCGCAGTAAGGGCAAGTCGAGGGCGTTACTGGGCTGTTACGATAAAACAGTCGAAAATAGCAACAGTTTAAGTTACTGTTTATGCAGGAGAATAAAAGCTATTTTAGCTACTGTTGCCGATAGGAAATAATATTTGTGCCTGTGGCAATAATCGAAATCATGCCACAGGCGGCTTTGGACTGGTGTAGTCGTCAGTGCTGGTTTGAAATGCAACTTAAGTGACTGCAGCTTAAATGACTGCAGCTTAAGTGGTTGCAGTTTAAGTGACTGTCTTACCTAACCAAGGTTTGAGCTTTTTATCCCAGTAGGGCGGGTGGCCGATATGGGACTTTAAACACTCGATTATCACTTTGTACTTAGTCGGTAAATGGCGCCGCCTTGGGTAAACCACATAGACGGGCATCTGTTGCAGCGGTTTCCAATCGGGTAAGAGCTGGATCAGTTTTCCGCTTTGAAACTCATCACTGAGTAAATACGTGGCCACATAGCCTATGCCGCGCCCGGCAATCACCGCATTACGCACGGCTTCGGCTAAGTCGACACGGTAATTTCCCGCCACATGCACGGTTTGTTCGAGATCATCCTTAGCAAAACTCCAGCGATCATAATTACGGCTCTTGCTTTGATAGATAACGCAATTGTGTTGAGCTAACGCCTGTGGATGGTGTGGCACGCCGTGCTTGAGTAAATAATCGGGAGAGGCGACCACCACAAAGTTAGTCTCGGCAAGGTGCTGGGCGATATAACCTTCGTTCAGCTGTTCATGGTTAGTGATCCACAGATCTAGGCCTTCTTCTAGCATGTCGGCTTTATGGTCGAACAGGCTTAGCTCAAATCGCAATTCGGGGTATTTTTGCTGCAACACTTCCAGCGCAGGGATGATGTGTAAGGTGCCAAAGGACTGGGAGGAACCGAGGCGAATCGTCCCGCTAATGTCATCGCGGGCATCCAGCATAATCGCATCGGCATTTTGCGTCGCTTCAAACACTTGCTCACAGTAATGGGCAAACTGTTGGCCCGCGTCGGTTAGCACTAAGGTGCGAGTGGTCCGCTGGACTAATAGCAAGTTCAGCTCGGCTTCCAGTGCGCCAAGCTGTTTGCTGACATAGGATGTCGAGGTTTTTAATTTGGCCGCCGCTTGGGTAAAACTACCACTGGTCACCAGAGTGTGGAATATCACCATCTGGCTAGCTCTATGTTGTATCACGCTAGGCCCTCTAGAATTTAAATCGCTATTTTAAGCTAGCCTTGCCCTAACCGACAGCCGTTTGTGCCGATCGTGTGCTATTTCAAAACAAACTTACCAAACGGCACACGTTAAAGTCAGTTGCCCTAAGTGCGATTCTTCCTTTACTCTTGAGTTAAATCTTAACACCCGCAAGCTAGGGAAGACGTGTTACCTGTGGTTAGCTTGTTCAATGGAGGAATAACGATGACACAACAAGACAAGCAAGCCTTAGCAGAAACAAGTCAGATACATGCCCAGAAAGTACAACCGATACCGCAGGAAGCCTTTGACTGGTATGACGAATATGCCCATGGCATTATCGATCGCCGTGAGTTTATGGGGCGGCTCGCTGGGCTGGTGGCGCTAGGTTTCACCATGACGATGCTCACGGGCGCACTTTTGCCGAACTATGCCCTCGCCGAGCAAGTCTCCTTTAACGATCCCAGTATTCAAGCCAGCTATGTTAAGTTTCCCTCGCCAAATGGTTATGGTGAAGGGCGCGGCTACTTAGTCATGCCCGATGAGTTATTGCTCGCGGGCAGTGCCGCAGGTGAGCCGAAAACCTTAGATCTCAGTAAAAAAGCCGCTGTGGTATTAGTGGTGCACGAAAATCGTGGCCTTAATCCCTATATCGAAGATGTGGCTCGCCGCTTAGCCGCGCAGGGGTATATCGCCTTCGCCCCCGATGCACTTTATTCCCTAGGTGGTTATCCGGGCAATGATGATGCGGGCCGCGCCATGCAAAGCAGTTTAGACAGAGCCAAAATCGAGCAAGACTTTATTGCCGCAGCGCAGTTTTTAAAATCTCATCCCCAGAGCAATGGCAAACTCGGTGCCGTAGGTTTTTGTTTTGGCGGCTATATCGTCAATATGCTCGCCGCGACCATTCCCGATGATCTCAATGCTGGCGTACCTTTCTATGGCACGCCAGCCGCTGCGGAACTGCGTAGCCGAGTAAAGGGGCCACTTATGTTGCAATTTGCTGGGCTCGATCAGCGGGTGAACGACACTTGGGCCGAGTACGAAACCCAGCTAAAAGCCAACAAAGCCGATTATGTCGCCTATCTTTACCCGAATGTGAATCACGGTTTCCATAACGACTCCACTGGCCGATACGATAAAGCCACCGCCGAACTCGCTTGGGCGCGCAGCTTAGCTTTCTTTGATACTCGACTGCGTGGCTAAGTGAAAGTGAAGCTCCGCTTACTCTGATCCCGCTTACTTTGATTAAGTTGATGAGTGACCGATTCTCGCGCTCTATATCATTCAAGCAAAAGCCGACGCTAGAGTCGGCTTTTATTTTAAATCTCCCACATACCCATGCGGCTTTTATCTTAAATCTCCCACATACTTATGCGGGTTAGTCGTGCTCGAGGATCACTTCTTTCAAGCTTTGGATGGTCTTCACATCGAGATTACCGGGTTGTGTGCTCCAGGTGAGTCTTAGGTAATTGGCTAAGTCTTTAATCTGCTCGTCGCTTAACTCATCAGCATATCCTGGCATAGCATAAAAGCTGGTGGTGAGGTTGTAATGCTGGCTCTTAATGCCTTTTAGCATCACGGCGACGATATTGTGTGGACTGGCCTTATCTAAGGTGGCGTTACCAGCCATCGCGGGGGCGACGTTGGGGCGACCTTCACCATTTTGACCATGGCAACCGGCGCAGTAACCTTTGTAAAGCGTATAACCTGGCAGTTCAGGTTTATGGCCGTTAAAGGTGAGCGCTTGTGGTTGAATATCTTCATCGGTATCGAGCAGATAACTGCTCACCGCGCGCATATCATCGTCGGTTAAGTGGCTAAAGCTGTGATACACCACGGGATACATGCCGCCAAAGACAGTACCTTTTCGGGAATAGCCTTCAGTAAACAGCGACTTAAGATCCTCATGGGTCCAGTTCTGCCTGTTAAGCTCGGCGGGGCGAATGTCCGATGCTTCAAGCCCTTCGATAATCGCGCCCTCAAAGTGCTTGTCCTGCTCCATGGCAAACAGCGTGTCTCTTGGGGTGTGGCATTCACCGCAGTGCCCTAGGGCATTGACTAAGTAATTGCCGCGGTTCCAATGTTCGCTTTTTTCCTTGCTCGGGGTAAATTCCTTAGCATCGTGTGCGACTAAGTTCCAAGCTTTTAGGCCAAAACGCAGGTTAAACGGAAAGTAAACATCATTGTCGCGATTGGCTTGTTTGATGGGTTTAGTACTCATCAAATAGGCATAAATCGCCTGAGTGTCTGCGTCCGTGAGCAAACTGTATGAAGTGTAAGGCATAGCAGGATAAAGGTTGCCGTTGACGCCAACACCGTGGTGCATGGCATCAAAAAACTCCTCGTAACTGTATTTGCCAATCCCGGTTTCTTTATCTGAGGTGATATTGGTTGAGTACACAGCACCAAAGGGCGTTTCGAACGGCAAACCGCCCGCGAGTTCGCGCCCACCCACCGCAGTATGGCAGGCCACGCAGTCACCTATCTTCATCAGATACACGCCGCGTGCGATGTCGTTATTCGTATTGCCGCCTTCATCGGCAACGCTGCTGGAACAGGCGAGCAAACCTAGCCCTAAACTCAGGAGTAGATTGTGACTCAACAGATTTTTTATCCTACTAATGTGCGGGAAATAGCGCGAGAAATGGCGCAGATTGGCTGATGTCATCACAGGGTTAGCCCCTTAGTTTTGAGGATCAGATCTTTGACCGCCGCATAGTATTTTACGTAGCCAGTACAGCGACATACGTGTTCACTCAAGGCATCTTCAACGACTTTTTCAACTTGATCTTTAGCGATAGGTTGTCGCTCTAATCGCTCAAGCAGCGCGGTCGATTCGTTGACAAAGCCCGAGGTACACCAGCCACATTGAAACGAGAAATGTTCCAAAAAAGCCTCTTGTACTGGGCTCAGGGCGGTGATTTCGCCAAGGGAGTTTTGTCTAGCATGACCTTCGACAGTGCGGACGCGTTTACCATTAAAACGCTCTACACCATTGATGCAGGTACGCACCACTTCACTCATGCCTTGCTCGTCGTCGACGATCACAGTGCAGGCGTGGCATACGCCCGCGCCGCAACCAAACTTAGTGCCTGTGAGGTTTAAGTATTCATGTAGAAACTCAATCATCATCACACCATCGGCGACTTCAATCGGGCCTACGGCTTGGTTATTAATGGTCAGTTTAATAGACTGGCTCATGCCATGGCCTCCTTAATTTTTTTCGCTGTCATAGGTAAATCGTAAAAGCGGACATGGGTTGCTTGATACACGGCTTCAATCAGCGCCGCGACCACAGGGATCATCACCACTTCGGCGATACCACGGCTGGGATCGTTATCAGATAACTGCGGCAATATGGTATGACGTTGATCCCATACGCCCACATGCCGCGCTAACGGCACCTGATAGCGATTGAGGTTCCAGGTACCATTGCCGGCGCCGGCTTCAAATGGCGGTAAGCCTTCATGCAGTGCATGGCCTATTCCCATCGCAAGGCCACCTTGAATTTGCCCTTCGACTAATTCTTTAACAATCACTTTGCCCGCCTCTAACCAAGTATGAGAACTCAGTAGCGTGACTTCGCCATTGCCTTCGTTAACGGCCACTTCAACCAAAGTGGCGCAGGGGGCGTAGTAAGTCACCATGGCATTGTTCAGTTCGGCCTTGGGATAACTCATGGCTTGACGATCGATCAAGTGATAGCCGTTAGACTTCATGCTGGCTTGACGCGCTTTGATACTCTTAGTCGTGTCGGAGGTGGCCGCAAACGTCGCGTTGCCTTCGCCGTATTGCAGCGCCAGCGCATCGAGTGCTAAACGCTCTTTAGTGCCAAGAATGTCGAAATCGGCTTCGGCCCAAGCCCAGCGATTAAAGGCATGGCCCATCACGCCGACCACTAAGCCCATGTCGTGGGCGCGTTTAGCGAGAATATCTAGCGACAATGGCGGAAAACCCAAGGCGGTTAGCTTGCCATCGACCCAGCGGCCATCGCGGGCGTTATGCAAATTAGTTGAGCCCATTGGAGTGTTAAAATACAACTCGTTCCAAATCGATACCGCTGCAGGCCATAGGCCGTGGCGATAGATAATATCGGCGGCGATGCGGCTGACATGGCTTTGGTAATAGGCCGACATAGACGCCGACGATGCCATGGCTTTAACGGGCGTCCAGCGTGGATTGGCCGCCATTTCATCTTGGCGTTGCTGCGAAATAATATAAGGATTATCGGTTTGCACTAATTGCATCGCATCCCAAATATCCACTTCGGCGAGTTTTACCTCATCGGCAAAGTTGCCGAGGGCATCGCTGACCACCACAGCTTGGGAGGTTTGCGTGCCTGTGCCCATTTCGATAAAGCCGATTTCTAGGGTGATTTTGCCGTCTTTAGCTAGGCGAACCGCCGCACTTGGCGCGGCGGCGCCCGTACCATAATCTTTGGTGGCGATACCAAAACCGACGCCGTAACGCATCCCCGGATGTTTGGCCTCATAGTCCTTTTTATTCACCGCGCGGTTTTGCCACACGGGAGCTTGCTCGGCCATCTCGAGCATTTCGCGGTAACGTAAAGTGCCGTTAGGAATTGCACCTTGAGTATTACGCTGGCCAGACTCCATCACGTTGGCGGCGCGCAGTTTAAAGGGATCAACCTTTAGCTCATCGGCTATCTCGTGGATCATGCATTCCATCGCCGTCATCGATTGCAGCGTGCCATAACCACGCATCGACCCCGCATCTGGGTTACGCGACGCATAGGCTGTGGCGATAATATCGTTGCGCGGCGTGTAATAAATGCTTTGCATCGCTGTTGCGCCAACCGAGGTCACAGACGGAGTAAAGTTGACTCGTCCGCCGCCATCGACTGTCATCTGCGAAGTTAAGGCTTGGATTTTTAAGGTCGATTTATCCACCGCTAAGCGGCTTTTCATGATGAACGGATGACGCTTAAGGCCAGACTGGAATTGTTCGAATCTGTCATTGGCGAGTCGGATTGGCCCTTTGGCATAAACGGCCGCGATCACGCCGTAATAAGGAAATATCGAATGGTCTTTCGCGCCAAATCCACCGCCGATATAGGGCGAGTGCACCACAAGATGTTTTACCTTGCCTGCCAGTGGGCTAGATAACAGCATGTGCACTGCCATCTCTTGAAAGTCCTGCGGCGACTGCGAGGTAATCACAGTATGAAATGTTTGGCTAGCCGTATCATACCAGCCGTTAAAGGCTTCGGGTTCCATCATCATAGGATCGATGATCTGGGTGCGATATTCCCGCTCTAACACTTGCCATTGTTGATTGGCTTGGGCGCTAGCAATTTGCTTATCTATCTCGCCCGCATAATAAAGCCCGCGCTCAGACACTGTCCCTTTGGCATTCGGATTGCCTAACCATTCAGGCTTGCGATCTTTTACGCTAGGGAAAAACAGCCCATCGTGGAGCGGGCTATATAAATCTTCCCTTGCGCCATTTTCACCTTCTACTCGAATAAGGCGCCAGCTGGCGTACGGGTCTTTCGAGTCCGACACAAACGGCGTTTGCTCACCAAAGCGCAGTAAGGTCTGGTCAAATTGCAGTAAAGACTTAGCTTGCTTAAAGGCGGGAAAATTGTCGAACAACAATATCGCCACCGCATGACCTAAGTAGTCAGCGGTTTGCCCCTCGGCCAGTAACATATTGTCACCGTAAAAATCGGGCAGCTTGATTTTATCACGGGCCAGATCGGCCGCAGTGATCACTTTATAGGGCTTAGCCGAAGCGGGCAGGTGGTCGAGTGAAAAGCCTTGATAAACATGGGAGGCATCGGCGGCGCGTAGAATAAAAGCGTAACCTTGCTGCTTGGGCCAGCCTTCCATGTCCATAGCGCGGTAATCACGGCCATAGACCTTTTGGCCTGTGACTTTCGCTATGCCGTCGTTACGAAACTTAGGTTTGGATTGACCATTAACCTGAGTTTGCCATTGGGCTGCCAGTTCAGGTGAAACAATCGCCGCATTCGCGCGACTCATTTCCCACAACAAAGGGGCCGAATATACGGCAACCCCGCCAATCACACATTGCTTAATAAAGGTCCGGCGTGACGTATTAGATGGTTCCATATCTCAACCTCAGTTGTGCTTCCGTGTAATATCAGCCGCGCTGCATGGTATCGCCCGATATAAGCTTGTTGTCGATCGACTTTTTATTGATTGTTGCGACATAGCTTTGATAAACACTGAATGTAAATTTACATTAGCCACGTTAGCATGTAGGGCCGAAAATGCAAATTTAGGCGGTTAATCGTTGCAGTTTTGACCAAGCTAAATCAGAGTGTAAAGCCCGTGTTATCAGGCTTCTGCAGTGATGTTCGCACTGTGATTCAACTCAGTTACGTTATGGCTGAATTTTGTTCAGTGCCCTTTAGCCAATGTGTGCACTGCACCTAATTTTCGCATGTCAAAATTGGCCACTTGTCAAAACCAAACCGCCTGTCACGGCAAGACTTCATTGCCACCGCAAGATCAAGAGATAGTGCTATTTGATGGCGATTGGTTGAGTCACATGTATTCATATCAACATTGTTAAATCAGTGCTTGCTTAATTACTTGATTTGTAATGCTAAAGTTATAGACAAGTGTACGCTATGTCGCTATCTTAGGTTTTTAACAAGGATGAGCTTTAATCGCGTACCCGCGATTCGAGTCACTTGCATCAGGAAGATGTGTCTTATTTTTTCCTAGATAACTCCTCCTGAACAATATGCGATAAGTCTCTGGGCGCAAGGCGCTAGAACCTAGGGCCTAGAATCTAGAACCTAGAATCTATAAAAGCATTACAGCAGTGCAATCCCTTGGCTAATGGGTGTTGGCCAAGTGCGGTAGCAATGGGGAAGGTTTGTCGAACGACAAAGTTGAAATGTTTTGATAGTGCTGATTTGTCTGGCTAGCTAATGGGCATTGATATCTCTGCCAATTATCATTGCAGCTAATTGCCTGCCGCAGGCTTTCGCACTGTTACACCAGTGACTCGCCGTGAATACATCCCTGTAGGCTCTACTAAAACATCCATGTTTTAGAAGGTCACTGGTGCAACAATGCCAGTTCGGGTGTATCCCGTAGTATTTATGTTTTCCTATGAAAAATGAGTAATTCAGAATAGTAATGGACTTTGGAAGTTAGGGATGAAATCAGTTTTACAAATTACGTTGGGTATCTTGTTAGCGGGTTTGGTCACTTTATTAGTGCGAATTGGCTATTTGAGTTATGTCGAATACCGCCTGACACAAGGGCTTAATGAGTTTGCTATGCAACAAAAGCAAACGGAACTTGCTCGCCAGCAGGCTACGAAAGATCGCCAGCTTGCTGAGTATCAGATTCAGCAAGAGTTACAACAAAATGCGGCAGAAAAATCCAGACTAGCCAAACAAAACGAGGCCGCTCGATTACGCAAAGCCGAAGCATGGCGTAAGTATTATCTAGTCCCCGAAGACTGTAAAAACTTTAAGTCCGACGAACATATGGTCAATTGCATCAACCACAAAGCCGATGCAAAAGCAGAATTTGATAGAGCATACGATTCAGGGGAATTGGTACTTCCGAAATAAAGTAGTCGATATTTTTACCATAAATCAAGGTCGTGGGTCTTCAACCCACACCCGACCAAGGAGGACTGCTCGTCCTATCCTCCTTGGATGCTCCATGACGCCCCCAACGGAGTTGAAAGCCCCTTGTGCTCATTGGCAAATTTGCTATCGCTTCCGAAGGATGCGTCCCTGCACCTGCGAAAGCTAGCTCGCCATATATGGACCCATCCGGTTTGCAAGACATTCGATAGCGATTATGAGAAGAGTTCATTGCACCCATATATTCGGCCTGTTATTGAGGTATGCCTCTGGCCCTGATGGATATCTGCTTCTACTGTCCTTATCATCCTTGCGGCTTCATTATGAGCCTATGGCGAGCTAAGGTTTTCAGTAGATCAGTCTGACT
>NZ_JAKKRM010000016.1:0-115524 GCF_025654295.1 Shewanella sp. SM23 | reverse complement strand
TTTTGCTAAGCGACCTTAGATAGAATACAGATACTTGATAAAGTTTGAACTCAAACAAAGCAAATCAGCTTTCCGAATTATTATTAGCGTGAGCCAGTGATGGACACGGTAATAAACAGAATTTGCTTGGTGACAATAGCCTTGTGGAACCACCTGATCCCATCCCGAACTCAGAAGTGAAACGCAAACGCGCCGATGGTAGTGTGGGGTCTCCCCATGTGAGAGTAGGTCATCGCCAAGCGCCTAATTTAAATAATCTTAATTGATTAGTATAGAATTGCTGATATGGCTCAGTCGGTAGAGCGCATCCTTGGTAAGGATGAGGTCCCCAGTTCGATTCTGGGTATCAGCACCATTACAATTTAGTGTTTAATCCTAGAATAAAGAATTTGCTTGGTGACAATAGCCTTGTGGAACCACCTGATCCCATCCCGAACTCAGAAGTGAAACGCAAACGCGCCGATGGTAGTGTGGGGTCTCCCCATGTGAGAGTAGGTCATCGCCAAGCGCCTAATTATCTCATTGAGATGTAACCAAGCCAGCTGAATAAGCTGGCTTTTTTGCGTCTGTAATCTGAACATTCTTTGCACTAATAATAATGCTGCCGACTGTAAATATTGCTATTAGCTTTGTTGGCGAGTCTTTTCTTCCCCTCAATACACAAGCTTTGCTTCCAGATTATTCACTATTAATCGATAAAAAAAGCAGCCAGAAGGCTGCTTTGAGGTGGTTCCTTAGCATTAGGTTGCTTAAGCTTCCTTAAGCCACTGGGCAGCACGTTTAGCGAAGTAAGTTAAAATACCGTCTGCGCCTGCACGTTTAAAGCAAAGGAGGGATTCCATGACGATGGCTTTTTCGGCTAACCATCCATTCTGGATTGCAGCCATATGCATGGCGTATTCACCACTGACTTGATAGGCGAATGTTGGTACTGCAAGTTCAGTTTTAACGCGATGCACTATATCTAAATACGGCATACCTGGCTTAACCATCACCATATCAGCTCCTTCTTGGATATCGAGTGCGACTTCATGCAAAGCTTCGTCACTGTTCGCTGGATCCATTTGATAGCTATGCTTATTGCCACCTTTGAGGTTACCCGCTGAGCCTACGGCATCACGGAATGGACCGTAGTAGTTTGAAGAGTATTTTGCCGAGTAAGCCATGATTTGGGTGTTGACGTGCCCTGCCGCTTCTAATGCTTGGCGAATCGCGCCAATACGGCCATCCATCATGTCCGATGGTGCAATGATGTCAGCTCCAGCATCGGCGTGTGACAGTGCTTGCTTCACTAAAATCTCGGTGGTGATATCGTTAAGGATATAACCCGTTTCGTCTATGATGCCGTCTTGACCGTGAGTGGTGAAAGGATCTAGTGCCACGTCAGTCATGATGCCGAGCTGTGGAAAGGCTTTTTTTAGCTCACGCACTGCACGTTGCACTAGGGCATCTGCGTTATAGGCTTCTTCTGCCATTAATGTTTTTTTCTCTGCAGGTGTCACAGGGAAAAGTGCGATCAATGGGATACCTAACTCAACCAGTTCTTCAGCTTCTTTCAGTAGCAAGTCTATCGAGTAGCGTTCAACACCGGGCATAGAGGCTATTTTTTCACTGCGATTAGTGCCTTCTAGAATAAACATTGGGTAAATCAAGTCATTGACCGTTAGATGATTTTCGGCCATGAGGCGACGGCTAAAATCATGTTTACGCATGCGGCGCATTCTACGCTGAGGGAAGGCACTGGTAATGATATTCACATTTGACTCCTAATTAGGTACTGGTCTTGCTTGATCCGACAAATACAAGCTGACTTGATTACGTCCACCGTTTTTTGCTTGGTAGAGTGCTTTATCTGCTTGTTCTAGTAATTTAGTACTGTGTTGATCGTGGGTCACTATATCGGCACTGACTCCGATACTGATAGTCAAAGGTATCGCTTCACCTTCCCATTCAAAATGAATAGAGGCAACAGCGTCTCTTATTGTTTCAGCAACTTGGAGAGCACCTTCTGCAGTTGTATTAGGAAGGATGATAGCAAATTCCTCCCCCCCAAAACGTGACACTAGATCCGTTGGCCGTTTTAAATGCTGTTGTAATGTTTGAGCTATTGTACGTAATGCTTGATCGCCTGCAAGATGACCGAATCT
The DNA here is from genome assembly GCF_025654295.1 of Shewanella sp. SM23. Classification (NCBI taxonomy): domain Bacteria; kingdom Pseudomonadati; phylum Pseudomonadota; class Gammaproteobacteria; order Alteromonadales; family Shewanellaceae; genus Shewanella; species Shewanella sp. SM23. Next base: position 113,377 of record NZ_JAKKRM010000016.1, on the reverse strand, counting down.
GTCGTTGATCAGCTTGAAACGATCAATATCAAGCATTAACAGTGCTATGGGTGTTTCTTGCCTGCGACTGATCCGGCTTTCAGCGATCAAACGTTTATCAAAGGCACTGCGGTTTTTGACCCCAGTTAAACTGTCGATAGTGCTTTGTTCTGTGAGTTTTTGGTTTACTTCATGTAATTCTCTGAGGGTGATCTCCAGTTCTAAAGTACGCTCTTGCACCATTTGTTCGAGTTTCTCATTGCTCTCGGCTTCCGCTTTTAGGGCTTCTTCCCGCGCACTACGAATTTTCTGTGCTTGCTTTAAGGCTTCTTGCTGGATACGAAGTTTAGCTTTGCGCTCATCGTTATAGCGGATGGCGAGCACCAGAGACATAAAGATAATTTCAAAAGTCAGCCCAAGCATCACAGGCGTTTGCGGTTTTAAATTGAGGTCAATCACGCTGAGATATAGCAAGCTACTGATGCAAGCTCCAGTCAGCATACTCACCCAGCCAATAGTGTACATACGTGCCAGTTTATGGCCATTGATGGCCTGAGTAATGGCAAAGACCATGAGGACCAAGCTGAGTACAGCAACTGAAATGATCTCAATATATAACGCTGTACCATATTGGATGAAAGGTGTGGCAAGTCCCACACAGAGGATATACACAGCACTATAGCGACAAGTGAGTAACATACGGCGGTTTAAATATTTGAGCTGTAATATTTTTTCAGTAAACATTAACGCAAATGCCATAACGATTGGCAGTAAAAACGGCACCATAACTTGCTGTAATAGCGGCCAGTCTGGCCAGAGGAATCGGAAGGCAAAACCGTTAATCGTGGCGACGAGTAAGGTCATGCTAAGGACATAGCCAGAGTAATAGCTGTAGCTGAATGAGCCCGATGCTATGGCGATAAAAAGACTAAAAATGCCAATTGCGGCAAGTACACCGAGTTGGAATCCATGCTCAACGGCGGTAGATTCGGCAATTTGAGCTAAGTCATTAGAAGACCATAGGTTTAATGGTACTGCAGCACTACCTTCAGTTTGAATATGCAGATAGAAAGTATGGGAGTCATCTGTGTTGATCTTGAAAGGATATAGGAAAATATTACTCAAGAATGGTCGATCCTCATAGGGGAATATATCACCCATCAGCACAGTATTCATGAGTTTATTATTGACTAAATGGTAGATAGTTACCTTGTCTAACAAAGGGTTATCTAGCGCTAAAATGCGCGAAAGTGTTTCGTCAGGGCTGGTTAAGCTGAAACTGAGCCAAAAATCATGGCCGCTGAGTTTTTGAATGTCTTTATTGGTAAAGTTATGCCAATCAGTTTTTGGCAAAGCTTGTATTTCGGCCAGTTCTTTTGCTGGTGTAGGGTGGCTGACCATTAACCAAGGCGTAAGGTTTAAAGGCGTCGTGGTTGACTCGTCAATGCTCAATAGGGTTGCCAAGGCCTGTGTTGGGCATATCCATAGCCACATCAAGAATATGAGTGGCATGTTTTTGTTAAGCATGGATTCGATCCAAATTAAAAAACGCTAAGCTATTTTGGTAGCAACGTTTTGCAAACTCATCCGCATCCTCTCCGCGTAGGTTTGCAATATAATTTGCGATATAAGGAAGGTATTCGGGCTTGTTTTTGCTCGATTTAGGCTTAGGTCGCATACTACGGGGGAGTAGGTAAGGGCTATCTGTCTCGATTAAAATGCGATTCTGCGGAATAAAGGGGACGAGTTGCGCTAGTTCTTGGCCGCGTCTTTCATCACAGACCCAACCTGTTATGCCTAAGTGTAAATCGAGGTCAATATAGGCTTCCATCTGTGCGTGAGTGCCTGTGAAACAATGTAAAAGCGCACCATTAAGCTGAGGTCGATATTCACGCAGGATTGCGATAAAGTCTTCGTGGGCATCGCGCTCGTGCATCAGTACGGGCATTTGAAGTTCAACGGCTAAGGCGAGTTGGGCAATAAAAGCTTGGCGCTGGATAGGTCTCGGGGAGAAATCACGATTGTAGTCTAAACCACATTCGCCAACGGCAACCACTTGCGGTGCGTGACAGAGTTCAGCTTGTCGAGCGTTTGAGCCATCATGCCAACCACTGGCATGGTGGGGATGCACACCAGCAGTGCAATAAAGTTGGTTAGGATATTGCTCGCATACAGCAATAGCTGCCGCACTTTCAGTTAAATCGCTGCCAATAACAATTAACGGCGAAACCCCTTGGTCCGCCGCCGCTTGTATTATCGATACAGTATCTTGTTCGAGTGCGCTGCCAAGTAAATTGACAGCGATATCTATGTATGAGGGCATTATTTTAGGCGTTTTACCCGAACCTTGGCATTGCGATCATCGGTACCCATTAAAAAAGAACCTAAAGCGGCTTTTTCAATATAGACAGTTTCACCTTGCTTAACATTGTACTTACGGCCATCAGTTTGTTTCCATACCTGACCGTTAGTGAAAGTCACTTTAATGTCTCCGTAGGCATCTTCGGCTATAGATTGAATCTCTAAATAAATCTTATCGACAGTATTTTCTTGAACACGCTTGGCTTCCATCCCAAAGTCATCGGCAATTTTTGCCGCTGGTGCTTGGGGGGCGGTTGCCACTATCGCTGCTGCAGTAGTAGGGACTGCAACTGTTGCTACTGTAGCCGGTATCGCTTGAGTGCTAATGGTGTCAGCTTTTACGCTTTCAGCTAGCTTGTCATAGCAAATCAAGCGGTCGAGTTTATCGGCGGTTGTTGCACATTGGGTTAACTGTTGTTCAATGCTGGCATTTGCTTGGACAGATACAAGCATGATCGCTGCCGTGATAAGAGTTAAGCGCATGAGAATGTTCCTTATTATATTATTCCCCTAACGCCTTCGAGGACGTTAGTCGTTTGTTTGTTCAGTATCTTCGTCTGACTCGTCATCTGGTTTGCTGTAGAAACGAGCCGCTAATAAACCGCCTTCGAACAATAACAGCATTGGTACAGCAAGCATAGTCTGGGAAATCACATCCGGTGGGGTTAATAGCATGCCGACGACAAAGGCGCCCACTATGATATAAGGACGTTTTTGCTTGAGATCTTCAGGTGTAGTGACACCTGACCAGCAGAGTAAAACAACGGCAATGGGGATTTCAAAGGATAGACCGAAGGCAAAGAATAGCTTCAGAATGAAGTTAAGGTAACTGGTAATATCTGTCGCAACTTGAACTCCCTCTGGCGCATTGTTAGCAAAAAAACCAAAAACAACAGGGAATACAAGATAATAAGCAAATGCAATACCGAGATAAAACAATAAGGTACTGCTGAATAGCAGTGGCATCACTAAGCGTTTTTCATGTTTATATAAACCCGGTGCCACAAAGGACCAAATTTGAAATAACACGTAGGGCACTGCCACAAAAAATGATAAAACGAGGGTTAGTTTGAAAGGTGCAAAAAATGGTGCAGCGACATCCGTCGCAATCATGCTGCCACCAAGAGGCAAAGATTGCATTAAAGGTATTGCCATGTAGTGGTAGATATCATTTGCCCAGTACACACTACAAATGAACACTAATAACACACTGGCAATGGATTTTAGCAGCTTGGACCTAAGTTCAAGCAAATGGCTGATAAGTGGCTGCTGTTGCGACATGAATTATCCGTTGGCTTTCGGGTTAGAACGGGTATCCACGCCCTGAGATGGCTCACTTGAAGTAGCGGGAGAAGCCGATGTTTGACTCGCCTCTACAGTGGCTGTTGGATTAGTTTGGCTAGCTTGAACTGGATTCACTTGAGCAGGAGTGTGAATTTGATTCTCAGGCTCAGGGGTGTCTTTTGACGGATCCTGAACTTGATAAGGGCGGTTCACTGACTGTGCCGCTTGCTTTAGTTGCTCAATAGACTCTTTGAGTTCAGGTGAGAGGTTAGATAAACCTTTGCTCTCGGCTTTTTTAAGATCGGCATGCAACTGCTCGATCTTCAGCTCCTGCTCAAGTTCTTCTTTTACCGAGTTCGCCATGCGTTTCATCGCACGGATCCAACTCGTTACCGAACGCACCGCAACCGGTAGACGTTCGGGGCCAAGAACCACTAGCCCCAAAACACCGATCAGCAGCAGCTCCATAAAGCCGATACCGTCAAACATAAAGAGTTACGCCTGTTCTTTGTTAGACTCAGGTTTCTTTTCAGTCGCCTGTTGAGTTGTTTGCGCTGTTTTAGCCGCTTCGGTGTCTTCTAATGCCTTCTTGTCTTCTTCTGAAGACATGGCGTTTTTGAAGCCTTTAACCGCACCACCTAAATCACCACCCAAAGAGCGTAATTTCTTAGTTCCAAACAACAAGACAACGATTAACGCAACGATAAGCAGTTGCCAAATACTAATACCACCCATGAAGGTATCCTCTTAATTGATATCGGTTCTATTATGAACCTCTGATTAATTAGTGCTAGCTAAAATTTGCGATTCTTTGGCCTAGATCGCCATCCTACAAACCACAATATCATGCCTGAAATTAGACAAACATAAGGGGTCCATAGTGTAGCGTCTCTATTAATCAATAACGTGCCACAGATCAATAAAACGGCAGAAGTGATAAGCAAGTAGTTACTCTTGTGTGCCTGCTGCTGATATTTCAAATACTTATCTAGCATTTGTTGCTGAGAACTCAGCAATTTCCTGCCTAACTTAAGGTTATCGTAAATTAGTTCAGGGAATTCAGGTAGTTTATCAGCCCAATATGGCAGTTTTGTGGATACCTTTTTAAACATAGCTTTAGGACCGACTTGGTCGGCCATCCACTGCTCTAAAAAGGGTTTGGCGGTTTGCCATAAATCCAACTGCGGATACAGCTGACGACCTAAGCCTTCGATGTAGAGTAAGGTTTTTTCCAACAATACCAATTGCGGTTGCACCACGATATCGAAGTGGCGCGCAGTGCGGAATAATTCCAGCAACACATGACCAAAGGAGATCTCGTCGAGCGGCTTGTTGAACATAGGTTCACACACCACTTTGATGGCCTGTTCGAAAGCTTGTAGATCGGTTTTTTCCGATACCCAGCCAGACTCAATATAGAGCTGGGCAATTCTGTGATAATCGCGATTAAAGAAGGCGAGGAAATTCTCGGCGAGATAGCGCTTATCGACTTCGCTGAGTGTGCCCATGATGCCGCAGTCGAGCCCAATGTAGTATGGGTTCTCAGGATGATCGCGGGAAATAAAGATATTGCCCGGATGCATGTCGGCGTGGAAAAAGTTATCGCGGAATACTTGGGTAAAAAATAGTTCAACACCTCGCTCGGCCAATAACTTAAAGTTGGTACCTTGCGCTTTAAGGGCGGCAATATCCGAGACAGAAATACCGTAAATACGTTCCATCACCATCAGGCGTGGATAGCAAAACTCTTCATACACATAAGGCACATAGAGCGCATCTGAGTTGAGGAAGTTGTTGCGTAGCTTGACTGCGTTTAAGGCTTCGAGCTTAAGGTTTAACTCGCCTAAAATGGTCACGCGGTAATCTTCGATCACTTCAGCAGGGCGCAGGCGGTTACCTTCACCGAGGAGGTATTCAATCAGTTTGGCAGTTTGCGACATCAACTGCAGATCGGCTTGAATCTTGGCTTCTACATTCGGGCGTAGCACCTTAAGTACGACGTCTTTACCGTTAGATTTGAGAGTCGCGGTATGCACCTGAGAAATAGAGGCTGAGGCCAGTGGCGTTTCATTAAAGTCATCAAATAGGGATTCAATCGGCGCTTTTAGCTCAGCTTCAATCGCTTGGCGGGCAAGTAAACCATCAAAGGGCGGCACTTTGTCCTGTAGCATGGCCAATTCACTGGCCCATTCATCGCTGAGTAAATCGCGGCGGGTTGAGAGCATTTGCCCAAGCTTGATATAAACGGGGCCGAGTTCCTGCATCGCCAGTTTTAAGCGTTCGCCACCGGGCTTATTTTTATGCTTATTGCGGATCCAGAATAGGCTGTTACGGGCGAGCTTAAAGTACCAAGGTGTCATCTTTGGCGGCAATACGTCATCTAACCCGTACTGAAGTAAGGTCTTAATGACGTGGTAACCGCGGCGGATACTGGCAAAGGTCATGGCTTAATTTGGTCTCTTAATTGGGCAATCCGTTGTTCAATCGCGCGAGTGTCGGCAACTAAATCATCCATCTGATCGCGAAAGTGCATTAACTCAATTGGGTGCGGTGCGAGGCGATACTCTTCAACTGCGAGTTGCCCTAAGTGGGAGCGGGTTTTACGCAACACTTCGAGTGCAAAGTCTTTTGCCAGATGGCTAGAACAGATGAGTTTGTGAGTGGGACCATCACCTAAATAACGGGATATTGGCTCGGCAAAGTCAAATTCGATACCGCGTAGATATTGGCTAAAGCTTTGTAATAAATTGAGATCGCCCTCAAGCTTGAGTTTATCTTGCTTGATTAGTTCAGTTAGGTTGGCGCCTTCGGACACGCGGTAAAGCGTCGTCGCATCGGCATGTAGACTGACATCGACATCGCCTTCATAGCGGCTCAGTACTTGGATCTCTTTGGCAAACACTAAATAGAATGGCCAGCTGAGCTGCGATAATTGGATACGAAACACTTTGCCATGCAACTGGCGCTGGCGCGAATAATCGTCGCCCGCTTGGGCCTGAAGTTTTTTCAGACCCGTTTCAATTGCGGCGCAGGCAAGCAGCACAACTTCTTGCGGCATCATTAGAATTTATAACCACGGTGCAATGCGACAATGCCGTCGGTCATGTTGGTGTAGTCGACTTGTTCAAAGCCTGCATCAACCATCATTTGTTTTAATGTGTCTTGATCTGGGTGCATGCGGATCGATTCAGCCAGATACTCGTAGCTGTCGGCATCTTTAGTGATGAGTTCCCCCATCTTAGGTAAGACTTTGAAGCTATATAAATCATACACTTTGCGCATGATTTCATGCTGAGGCTTAGAAAACTCTAGCACTAATAACTTGCCACCAGGCTTAAGCACGCGGTTCATCGAACGCAGCGCCGCATCTTTATCGGTCACGTTACGCAGACCAAAGGCGATGGTAATAATGTCGAAGTGGTTATCGGGAAACGGCAGTGCTTCGGCGTTGGCTTGCACATAACTGACATTGTTGACTATGCCCTTGTCGCGCAACTTAGTGCGCCCGACTTTTAACATGGAATCGTTAATGTCAGCTAAAACCACTTCACCTTTATCGCCCACTAAGTGAGAGAATTTTGCGGTTAAGTCACCTGTACCGCCGGCCAAATCGAGCACTTTCATGCCAGGGCGGGCGCCAGAGACTTCAATGGTGTAACGTTTCCAAAAACGGTGAATGCCGAAGGACATCACATCGTTCATTATGTCGTACTTAGCGGCAACAGAATGAAACACGCCGGCAACGAGTTCAGCCTTTTTATCGGCCTCTACGGTTTTGTAACCAAAGTGGGTACTTTTAGATTCGCCCTCAGACATCAATGTGTTCCTATTGTTTTGCAATGTATTAGTTGCGAGTGTAAGCCATCGCCTGCATTTGCTGAATCTTTGATCTATCACTCTGTGATCGAGCTAGTAAACTAACTGCAATGCCTTAGCTTGAGGCACTCCTGAACAGTCGTAGGATTAAGTGCTTAGCGACCACGTAAAATGAACAGGCATTAGACCACAATATCAGGATTTGGTGAATAGCTTAGCGCCCAGTTGGGTGCAACTGGTTATATTCATTGTGCCAAAAATTGCATGCGAGCCTGCACATAAGCGTAGATAAGCTCGCTTAGGCTTTGGCCTACATCCCTGAATCCGGCTTCAATTCCCGCTTCGTGGCAACTTGGTGCAGCCTCGGCTAAATGCAAATAAGCGCATGGGCAGTGGCGGGCGATATAGCTGACATAATGCGCCGCATCGAGCAATGGCACACCTGCAGCGGTTGAAGCGCTACTGGGCATTTTAGCGATAGCATCTACGTCAAGTTCTAATCCTACGGGTAAACCTGTGTCATTTAGTTTGGCGGCGATTTCAAGTAAAGCTTGGCTAAGGCTGATTTCACGGCGAATCCAAATTTGTTGCAAGCTATGCCAAGTTCCCCCAAATTCGCTGAGTTGGCTTAGGTTTGCTTCGCTGTTTTTTAACTCGTGTAAACCCAGTACATGGTAGCAACCTAAGGCGCCGCGATCGGCTGCATAGCTAAAACCATTGCCGCTGTGACGACCTTCGAGCAGACGAAAATCCGAATGAGGATCGAGATTCACCGCCGCGACTTGGCGTTGGTAGTGGCCGTAGGTTGCCATCAACAAGCCATAGGCATTGTTGTGGCCGCCGCCGATGAGTATGGGTTCTAAACCCGCTTTTAAAATAGCACTGACGATACGGATCACACGCTCATCGAGTTGTTCCACTGCATCGCGTAATTCATCTAAGGTGACGTCACTGTTAGCTGTTGTATTGCTCGTAGTTTGTTGCTGCAGATCGGCGGTGTTCACTTGGCCTAACACTAGGCATTCGGCGCCAGAAAGAAAACGATTCGATTGTAAATTGAGCCATTGGCGCATACTGGTTGTGAACGCATCGGTTGCACCGCCGCGGCCTAAATTGGCACGTGGGCCTATATCTTCGCCAACGCCGATAATGGCAAAGCTTGCCCCGTGGGCTTTTGCAGTGGCGAGTATGGTCTCTAACGTGTGTTCGTGATTGGCCAGATGGACGCATTGGCCTAGCTTAGTTTCGCCCGTTCTTGTGCTGACTAGTGAGGCGATATCGGTATGGGTAAAAGGAATAAATTCAGGCATAGATTGATATTCTTATTCGGCCAGAGTCGAGCTATTGTGGCCAGAGTAGGGCGAGGATTCAATGGGGAAACGCTGAAAATAGTGAATAAAAAAGCCAGCTTAGCTGGCTTTCTTGACTGAACAGTGAGATTACTCAATGTCGAGTGGTTCAGGTGATAAAATTACACCTGTGTTATCAGCATAAATGTGATCGCCGGGTAAGAAAGTCACACCGCCAAAATTGACTGGAATTTCCACTTCACCCACTGAATTGCCATCAGCACCCACTGGAATTGAGGCAAGGGCCTGAATACCAATGTCTAACTCTTCCAATGCATCCACATCGCGTACAGAACCGTAAACGATAATGCCTTCCCAGTTGTTGCTAACCGCAAGTTCTGCGATAGCGCCATCGATCAGCGCACGGCGTAATGAGCCACCGCCATCAATGAGTAAGACTTTACCTTGGCCATCCTCTTGTAGGACTTCGGTAATTAGGCCGTTGTCTTCAAAGCACTTGATGGTGCTAATAGAACCGCCAAAAGAGCTACAACCACCGTAGTTACTGAACATGGGCTCGACTACATCTACGACATCTAAGTACATGTCACATAGTTCTGAGGTGTTGTATTCCATATTTACACTCCTATTGATCCGCGTTGCGTACAGTTTAGCGAGTTTACGCCAGTATAAAAGGGATTATTGAAAAGAAAAGTGTTATCAATCACGGTATTGTTGCCACTTGGCTGTTAACACATCTGTAGTAAATTTTCGTCACACTATAGAATTTATTCGGTAAAACTTGATATTGGTCATTAAATAACGGTTTTTTATTACAACTCTGTTGCGCACTTTGGTATTATATCCCAAGTTTAAATTAACTTACTTAACTTAACTTACTTAACTTAATTTGCTTTAGGGGCATGGACCCCCCGTTACGCTTATGGACGGTAGAGGGCCTTCGAGAGGTGCCTATGGAAGCTGTAAATACGATTGAAATTATTGGTTATTTTGCCTCTATAATGGTGGCGATCTCTCTAATGATGAAGAATATCATTTGGTTGCGATGGTTGAATTTTGTAGGATGCACTCTGTTTGTGGTTTATGGGGTGTTTATTTCTGCTTGGCCTGTGGCCGGCATGAATGCGTTTGTTGCTTGTATTAATATTTACCATTTGACAAAAATTTACCGTGCTAAGGCAAATACTCCCGCCGCAGCCTAAGTTTTATTGGATTGTGTTGCTCTTGAGATTAACGTTTAGAGCAACACAATATCCTGTCTCAGTCCTATCGCTATTTCTAAATAAATCCCTTAGCCCCTGCATAACGTCCCTAGAATCCTTCTAGATCAAAACCTCAGCCATGCTTCTTGTCATAAAACCTTCGAGCAGATGTCACTTAGCCGTCACAGGTCTTTCTTAGTCTCAAGCTATCTAATAGTGCTTTAGCTAATGTGGTTTAGGTTTAACTATTAGCAAACAGTAAATTAGCCGTGAGCAGTCAATAACGAATTCAATCGTGAATAGAGCCTTGGTGAGTCGGTTGGTTTCAGACTAAGCACTCTAAGCGTCGTCGAGAGAATGCACAGATTAACATCGCAGTAAAACTCGCTGGTATGCCAGCAAGGAGCCTGTTTTATGTTGAGTTACGTTGCAGACTTAGATAAGCGAATGTTTTGCCATATCGTGAGCTTCACCCAGCACCATGGTTTATATGCCCATGCAAAGCGGGTGTCAGCGAGTGGCGATGGGCATGTGTATTTATATTTGTCCGTGGGTTTGATGCTGACGCACGCTCAAGGACAGGCTCTATTTAATTTGATGTTAGCGAGTTTTTTGGTTGAGTTACCTCTGTATTTACTATTGAAAAATAGTATTCGTCGCACACGGCCATGCCATGCATTAGTGGGATTTGAGAGTGGTTTTGAACCATCGGATCGCTTCAGCTTACCGTCTGGTCATACAGCTGCGGCCTTTGTGATGGCAACGAGCGTGGCGCAAATCTATCCAGCGGCGGCTCCTGTGGCGTATTTATGGGCTTTTAGCATAGGGGGCTCACGTATTGCACTTGGCGTGCATTATCCCTTAGATATTCTGGCGGGAGCCTCATTGGGGATTGGGTCGGTATTGCTGGTTCATCCAGTGATTTAATTCAAATATGCGCCTGTTAATCATTTCATTAGTGGGAATTCTCCTTCACTCATCAGTTTAAGGATACGTAATGCGAATACTCTACGGAGTTCAAGGCACAGGGAATGGCCACTTAAGTCGTGCACGCGTCATGGCTAAAGCATTGATGAAACAAGATATTGAAGTGGACTTTCTATTTTCGGGGCGCAAGCCTGATCAGTTTTTCGATATGGAGTGCTTTGGCGATTATCGCGTTCAAGCGGGAATGACGTTTGCGACGTGCTCTGGGCGCGTTAATGTGCCACAAACAGTCCGGCAAAATTTGTCCTTGTCGTTATTTAAAGATATTAAAGCATTAGATCTCAGTTGCTACGATTTAGTACTCAACGACTTTGAACCTGTGTCGGCTTGGGCTGCGCGGCGCCAAGGCGTGCCATCCATTGGGATTAGCCATCAGGCGGCGTTAACTCATCCGGTGCCAAAACTCGGTAGCACTTGGTTTAATGAGATGCTGCTCAATTATTTTGCTCCAGTGGATGTGGCGCTGGGGTGTCATTGGCATCATTTTGGCTTCCCTATTTTGCCGCCCTTTGTCGAAGTGGATGCCAGCCCATTCGAACACACGCATCAGATTTTAGTTTATTTGCCTTTTGAAGATGCGGATATGATTGCTCATTTTCTGTCTCATTTTAGTGATTATCAGTTTTTGGTATATCACAGCCAACAACCTAAAGGCCAAGTTGCTGAACATATTAAATGGCACGGTTTTAATCGTGAGGGGTTTAAGCAACATCTTGCCAGCTGCGGCGGTGTGATAGGCAATGCGGGTTTTGAGCTTGCCAGCGAAGCATTAACCTTAGGTAAAAAACTCTTAGTCAAACCACTGATTGGCCAGTTTGAGCAGTTATCGAATGTGGCGGCGTTACAACTTTTAGCGGCTGCAGATAGCATGATGAGTCTCGATGTGAACATAGTTAAGCGCTGGCTTAAAACGGCATCACCTAACCCAATTGCATATCCAAAGGTGGGGGATACCCTCGTTAAATGGATTAACGGTGGCGACTGGCACAATAGTCAGCCGCTGTGCCAAGAGTTATGGAGCCAAGTCACGCTTCCCGATACTTGGCGTTAAACAGCGTTGCTGTTCAGATGAAAAGCAACTTAGGCACTAGCTGGGTTAATGGCGTTAGCGTATAATTTCGTCAATTTTGCTGTTAGTCCCTTTCAGCACGTCTATTTTGGCCTAGCTTGGCCGTTAATTATGTTGTTATAAATGAGCCTGAAAAAGTTTACTCAGTACAAGTTGCTGTTTTTAATGTTGTTATTACTCTGCATCCTACTTCCTTTTATTCCAGATCAGGCTTACCACATCCCCGGCCCTGATATCGCTAAGCAAAATTTTCATGTGATTGAGTTTAATGATAAAGGTCAGCCCCACGACGAAAGGCAATGGCAAGGTTTAGAGACGCGAATCTTACATCCAGAGCCTGCACAGATCCCTGAATTATTGATTTTTGTCCATGGCTGGCATCATAGCGCTGAGCCTAAGGATGAAAACTTTATTGCCTTTGAGCAGTTTTATCAGCAAATGGCCGCGTCCGATACCCAGCGCAACTTGTTGGGGTTGTATATTGGCTGGCGGGGCGATAAATATGATCCTTTTTGGATCGATGGCTCAGATGATGCAAAAAGTTGGATTGAACCCTTAGATTTTCCCACTATTTTACAGCGTAAACGGGTTGCTAAACGTATCGGGCAGTTAGGTCTATCACAGCTGCTGGATAAGCTTGATAGCTTAGTAACACAGCATAAACTGCTGCGTTACACTGTGATTGGCCATAGTCTTGGTGGTGCTGTTGTTTTGCATGCGAGTAAAGATCGCATCAAAGCCGCCATTGATAATCAGCAGGATAATCCTAATTTATTCTTACTGTTAAATCCCGCCGTACCTGCTAAAGAGTATCAGCCATTAGATACGTTGGTGAGCTTAGATAGACAAAAACCGAGTATGGTGGTGTTGCAATCGAAGGGGGATTTTGCAGTGAAAGAAGCCTTCAATTACATCAAGGACGGCGAGCGCGCTGTCGGGAACTCTTGGGCTATTACTCACGATATTGACAAATGCTCTGGTGGCAATTGCACTACACCAATGAAGATGCCTTCGGCCTTGATGGCGCACGATCAAATCCCTGGCTGTATGATGACGCTGCCTCAATCGGGCTGGAAAATTCGTGCTCGCCTGCAGGCTCGTCGTACCGTGCAAACCTGCCCCGATGCCAATATGCAAGCCGTATGGGTACTGGCCGTGTCTGACGAAATCGTCTCTGGGCACAATGGCATTCTCACTCCAGAGCATGGTAAAGCCTTGTCTGAGGTGATGCGTATGATTGATTTATATCGAAATCAATTACCTAAACATGCGGTGGAAAGCCCTGCAAACCAAGATCTCGGCACCTTAGCGCCAGAGTCAGAAGCTGCAACATCTACCGAAGGTGAAACGCCTGTGCCACAAGAGCCAGTGATTATTGTCGAGCCTTTACCTGAAGAGCAGAGTTCACCGACACCTAAGGTTAATGCACCATTGCAGGAGCCAAACGTATCACAGGAACAAGATAAGCCTGCTGCGACTGAGGCGTCACCCGCGCCAATTAAAGCGCCGGAATCAAAGCCTGAGGCTAAGCCAAATGACGGCGCAGAGTCTCAACCTAAGGTTGAAACTGAAGGCATAAAGTGATCGGTAGCTGTACGGAGTAAGTGATAGGGGATACATCTAGTGTTGTATGTCATTGAAAATAGGTAATAAGCTGATGAATAAACTTTATGAGTCAATATGAGAGCTGAGTTAAGAGCAAAAATCATCACTGTTTGTCATAAAAAAATTGAGACTAAAGGCGATAATGTCGGCCTCTCATTTTACGCTTTCTTTGCGAATAAAAATGATAATCCAGAGCTACTTATGGAAGCCGCAACTTGGTGGATTCAAACTCATCGTTTAGACCATTTTGTTAAGGCTCATAAGGTGATAGAGATGATCCAAAAGGAATCGGAAGAATAGACTCTAAAGCTGTTACTGCGGATTTTTGGTTTGCCACCTGCGCCAAGTAAAAGTGATTAGTGCGGCGAGTATCAGACTGACCATGGCCCATGTGGGGTATTTATGCTGGTGGTAAAACGCCAGCATGGGAGCGATTTCATCGCGGATTAACACTGGGCCTAATCCAAAGAGCGTCACCCAAATGCTGGTGGCGAGAGCATTGCCAATCACAAATTGTTTTAGTGGCATTTTAGCGAGACCGCAGCCGATAAACATAAATTGTTTTAATCCCTCAACAAAACGACTCAGCACTAAAGCGGCAATGCCATATTGACCGATAACGCTGTGGATTTTATTTTCCAATGGCGGCTTTATCCACCCTTTTTTGAGTAATACGTCGCCAAAGCGCCAGCCGATAAAATATCCTAAACAGTTACCGCAGAGTGCTCCGCAAGCAGCGACGATTAATACCAATGGCAGTGACATTTGCCCTGTAGCGGCTAATAAACTGGCGACAATTAATAAGGATTGTCCTGGCGCCGGAATGCCAAAACCCTCGACAGCAATCGCGACAAATAGCAGAACATAACCATATTGCTGCAGCCAAGGCGTGAGTTCTGTGATGATATGTTGTAGCGCTTCTGGCATAGATGAAAGTGATCAAATCAATGTGACGATAGGGTCATCATACTCGCCAACTTCTCTGGTTGGATAGATTTATGAGCAAAGTTTCATGCCCGTTTTCATTTGCAGTGATTAGCAGGGCTAAGGCACTGAGGATATCAATTTTGTCTTAAAAATATAAAAGGCCGAACTGAGTTCGGCCTTAATACGCTATTACTGTTGCGATTCGGCGACGATATTATGTCTAGGCGAATGCTGCTTGTAGCTGTGGTACAACTTGTTTCTTACGGCTTAATACGCCGTCTAACCACACTTTGCCATCAACGGTATCTTTACCATAGGCACGTTGGGTCAGCTCCGCATCGTCAGACACAATCAACAACTCTGAACCTTCTTTCATGATGTCAGTCAGCAGCAATAAAACGCTGTGGCGGTTACCTTCCACTTTGAGCGCTTTGATATCGGCTTCTAGCTCGGCCTTGATATCGTCAAATACTGACAGGTCGATCACTTCTAACTGGCCGATACCGACCAAGTTACCGTTCATGTTGAAGTCTTTAAAGTCACGCATTACTAAGTCGCGTGCTGGTGTGCCTTGTACGGCGGATTTCACTTTGAACATTTCCATGCCCAGTTCTTTGAAATCTTCAACGCCGGCGATCTCAGCTAATGCTTCAACGCAGCGAATGTCTGCAGTGGTGCAAGTCGGTGATTTGAAAATCACGGTATCGCTCAGAATGGCGCACATCATGATGCCAGCGATATTTTTAGGGATAGCGACTTGGTAAAAGTCGAACATCATCTTGATCACTGTGTTGCTGCAACCCACTGGGCGGATCCAGCATTCTAGCGGTGTATCTGTGGTGAGATCGCCTAGCTTGTGGTGATCGACAATCCCGATGATAGTCGCTTGGGCGATATCATCCGGTGCTTGAGTCAGTTCTGAATGGTCAACGATATACACTTGCTCGCCAGCGTAGCTGGTTTTGTATTCCGGTGCTTCGAAGCCGAAACGTTCCAAAATAAAAGCAGTTTCGGGTGACAATTCACCTAAACGTGCGGCAATGGCTTCTTCACCGATTTGGTTTTTTAAATAGGCTAACGCGATAGCACCGCAGATTGAATCTGAATCTGGGATCTTGTGACCGACAACGTAAATGGGCATTTCAGGGACTCTCCTTTAAATTTGTGACAATTTTAGCAATATTTGGCTTTAATCGGAAATAGCCAAAGCGCATATCACTGCGCTCTTCAGTTGCTATTTCTCTAAAAATCGAACGCTCAGGTTCGGCAAAGATGGCTTAAGGTTTAGATCTTCACTTTTATCACGACTTTACGCACCGCCGTGGCGATATCGCCTGTGCCGGGCATATGCATGTCACCGGGGAAAAATAACGCAAACATGCCTGCTTTGAGTTTGATATAAGAGGCATTGGCTTGGTTTGCCTCGTAATCAAACTCGACGTAATCGTGTTTTTCAAAATAGGGTTTCGAGGGTGTTTGCTCCGCTAGTGGCAAGTAACCAAACTCTTCTTCACCGCTGAAAACATATTGCACATCGATATATTTTTGATGAACTTCAAAGGGTTCTGTCGACTTATGTTTGGTTTGATAGTCATTCACTATCACAAAAATATTGTCGCCATCGAGGGGATAATTGCCTACGGGTAGCTGACTAAAGTCGGTCGTCGCTAGATGTTCTAATGCAGTCGCAAGCCGAGGGCTTAAGGATTGATAAATATGGCGGTTTTTTAAGGTATCGACGATCATCGGCTACTCGACATGGTGGAAGTGAAATGGGCGAATGGTAAAGATTATAATCCGATCACCACAGTTAGGACATAAGCTTTGTCGATTGGAAGCAGGTCTAAACATGTCGGCATAAAAAACAGGCCATTGAATGACCTGTTTCTACATCAAGTATTATTAAACTTAGCTAAAACGGGTTTAGTAAGTGTATTTGGCTTCTAAAAAGTAGTAACCACCATTAAAGCCAAAGGGGGTATTGGTTAATGGGTATACAAAGATACCATTGAAATTATTGTTATCAGGTCGTTTTTCTGGATACACATCAAACAAATTTTGCACCCCAGCCGTAAAGCTTAGCGCATTGGTGGCAGCGTATCTTACCGACAGATCCATCACCCACTGATCGCTATAGTTCACATCGCCCGTTGAATAACCTTCACTATAGTCACCAAAGTAGTTTAAGCGGATATTGGTTTTAAAATCCCCGAGTTCATGGGTTAGCCCAATACTGCCCGTGTTATGCGGCGTAGCAGACGTCATGCGGGTTCTTTCTATACCATCAAAGAGTTTCTTTTCTAATCCGCCTAAAATAGACGGCAGATTGATGTCTTGGATCTCGGTTTTATTATAGGCATAGGCTAAATTCGCCTGTAAATCGCCCCAAGTGCCAATATCAATATCTTGGCTAACAACGAGATCGACCCCGCGAGTGCGGCTATCGACGGCATTGACGAAAAATCGTGCTGAATCGGCATTGGTGCCCGCAAGTGCCGCTGCAACCGCAGGGCTATCAGTCGCTCTTAGGGAGCCAGATAAGATGATGCGATCATCAATCTCTATTTGGTAAGTGTCGAGTGTTACCGCGAGGCCAGCGTTATTGGTATAAACAAGACCGAGACTAAATGATTGCGATATTTCAGGTTCTAGTTCGTTAATTCCAAGCGCCTTTGTCACTGGTGATAAGGTGTTGAAGGTGCCTGATTCAATAGGAACCAGTTGCCCCGTCACTGGATCGGGATTAAACAACGTCGAGATATTGCTGAAGTACAGTTGTTGTACGCTCGGCGCTCTAAAGCCTGTATTGATAGTGCCACGCAGGGCTAAGTTGTCGGTAAAATCGTAACGACCCGCGAGTTTCCAGCTCGTGTTGCCGCCAAAGTCAGAGTAGTTTTCGTAGCGTAGCGCTGCCGCCCAGTAAAACTCGTTGGTTAATTGGTTTTCAAGTTCGGCATAAATGCCTGTGTTATCGCGCGTTTCATCAACCTCAGACTCAGGGGTAAAACCGGTGAAGCCTTGGCTACCCGCCGCTTTACCATTATAGCCACCATTGATATACGAATCTTCTTCTCCGGCTTCAATTTCATAGCCGTTTTGGCGCCATGAAACACCGGTTGCAAACAGAATTTCAGAATCGTTTATAAAGGCAAAATAACGGGAAATATCCAAATTGATATTGGCTTCACGGGTCGATAACGTTCCTGCGTCGAACTCGGTAGGAGTTTCAGGGCCTAAGGAAGCATTTAAGGTATTGACGATATTATAGTTAAATGAATTTTTACCATATCCTACTGAGGCATCAATGTCCCAGTCACTCAGGTTGAATTCATAGCCTAGGGTAAGAGATGAATCGATAATTTTGGGGTTAATTTGCGGTAAAAAACCGTCGGGATACACTTCGGGTAAGTTACGGGCATCGAGAGCTAAACGGTAAAAAGCACCCGATTTAGTTTCACGTTGGCTAATACCACCAAAGGCATACAGTTTTCCGTCGGTAGATATAGGCTGAACCGCATTGATAAACAAACCGACATTATCATATTCGGCATCACCAACGTGGTGGCTCTTACGGTTAAATGTCGCTTCGCGTGGATCTGCTGAGCCATCTGCGAACTTAGGGTATTGCTGCCGTGGATCTAATCCTGCGCGGTTTGTGCTGTCTTTGTGATGCGCTTCGAGGGCGATATTCACAAAACCATCATTACTTAAACTGATCCCATGGTTAACGCCTACACGCCATTGCTCACCGTCACCCTGGTAGGTTTGTCCGGCTTGCGCCGAGACGCTTCCCCCTTGATCGCTGTCCTTGAGTACCACGTTAATTACGCCAGCAATTGCATCTGAACCGTATTGTGCCGAGGCTCCATCTCGGAGAATTTCAATGCGTTTTATCGCTGTCATTGGAATCGCATTTAAATCGACGTTAGAGGAGCCTTTTCCCATAGTGCCACTTAAATGTACTAGGGCAGAACCATGGCGACGCTTGCCATTTACGAGTACTAAGGTGTGGTCTGGCGACAGGCCACGTAAGCTCGCGGGGCGCACCGCATCTGAACCGTCAGTCACCGAGGAGAATGGGAAGCTATAGCTTGGCGCCGCAAATTGCAGCGCTTTAGCGGTTTCGGTCATACCTGTTGATTCGAGTTGTTCGGCAGTAATGATATCGACCGGCGCAACACTGTCAGTTGCCGTGCGTAGTGCTATGCGTGAGCCTATGATCTCGATTTTTTCGAAGCCGGTTTGTTGCTCTACGGCTTGGACTGCTGGAATAACCAATGTGGATGACACTGCCAATGCGATAACGGCTAGACGCATAAAAACCTCTCAATGATGTTTGTGACCCAATACTCGAACTTAGGTGTGCAGATAAAATAACAATCTGATGCCGAGAAGGTTATCACTGTAACAATTGTTACATTAAGACGTAAATATGCTAACTCAGAGCCTAGTGTTCTAAATAATATTTAAAATGCAGTTGAATATATTGATGAAAACCTCACTATCGACCTGCGTGCTTTTGAGGCTTTGTACGGCACAATACACGTTGTCGCATGCACATTGCGACTGAGTTAAGTCGATGATATGAATTGTTTATTGACGTGCGCCATCGTGGTTTAATGCGTTATTTTGCTTTAATGGCATTGATTTGAAGGAACACAGATTTGTCAGCGTTACGATTTCTCGCGGGAGCAACGGCATTTAAGACCTTGGCAGAACAAGGTCTTAAATCTGAGCATTTTACCCAGCTACTTGCCGCCTCTGGTGGACCTAAATGGCTTGGTATCGCTGGGTTAGATAAGTATCTGTTTTCTGAGTTTTTCAAAGACAGACAAACACCGCTTTATACACTCGGCGCTTCTTCAGGGGCGTGGCGTTTAGCGTGTTTGGCGCAGCAAGATCCCCTCATAGCCTATGGCCGCTTAGAGGATTTTTATATTGGTCAGCGTTACGACAATATGCCAACACCGCAGGAAGTCAGTGCGCAAGTTAAAGGCGTAGTGCAGGGCATTTTAGGGGCAAACGGTGGCAGGGAAATCGTTAATAACGCTCATATTCACAGTCATTTCGTCGTGTGCCGAGCTAAACATTTAAATCGTTTAACGGCAAAGCTTCCGCTTGCGGCGGGGCTGGCGATGGCGGCGGCGACCAACTTAGTGAGCCGTCGGAGTTTAGGCTGGCATTTTGAACGTGTGGTCTTTAGCCAACAAGCTGCAGCATCTCCCTTTTTGCAACTCAACGATTTACCCAGTCAGCAGGTTGAATTAACTGAGGCTAATGTCGATGCTGTGATGTTAGCAACGGGGTCGATTCCTTTGTTGCTGGCCCCAGTATCCCAAATTGAAGGCGTTGCCGATGGGCAGTATTACGATGGCGGCATTACCGACTATCATTTTGATTTGCCTTTATCCCGTGCCAAGGGGCTGACGTTGTATCCGCATTTTTATCCGACCATCAGCCCTGGATGGTTCGATAAATCCTTGAAGTGGCGCCAAGGTCGCGCTAATTATCACAATGCGCTAGTGTTGGCGCCATCGGCCGAATTTGTCGCTTCATTGCCCTTTGGCAAAATCCCCGACCGTGAAGATTTTAAGCAACTGGACACGGCGCAGCGGATGCAATATTGGCGTACGTCTGTGGCTTTGAGTGAACGTCTTGCTGAGGAGTTTGCCTCGGTTGTTGCGAGGGGAAATGTGCTGGATCGGCTAGAACACTTTTAGGTTGAAGTGATTTGGTCTCGAAAGCTGGGTTTGACATGACGTGGTTGAAATGCCCTGATTCAAAATAGCGGGGTCGCAAATTTCTTTGTGCGCTCAGCGGCTTCAGGAAGGAAATTCTTTCACCTGCTACACTCTACAATAATAGGAAATACGAATGCATTGAGTTCGTTTCCTTCTATTTGGGGCAGGAGGTTGCTATGCAAACACGAGAAATGGCGTTACTCATGCGCGATGCCTTGTTACTGCCACAGGGACGGGTGGAGGTTCGTGTGGTTGACCCCGGTCATCTGCGCATGGTGGCCGATGTATTCAAGGGAAAGTATGTGCTCGCCTTTGCCACCATTAGACCCAGTGGTAGTCCGCCCTGTTATCCCACTGCCACCCAATGTGACATTATCGATTTTAATCAGCTAGAAGATGATTCACTCAGCATAGTGCTCGAAGGGCGTCAACGCGTCAGCATCCTCTCGGCGGCGCAGGCCAAAGATAAGCTGTGGATGGCGCGTACTTTACCTTGCCGTAACTGGCAAGAAGAGCCGATTAAAGGTGAATTTGAGTTGATAAGCGCCGCATTAGAGCAATTTTATGAAGTGAATCCCGATCTGTTTGAGCTCTATTCTCAAGTGCATTTGGAAGACGCCGCTTGGGTGAGCCAACGCTGGCTCGAGGTTTTGCCTATGTATAACAAAGATAAATTAGTGTTAGTGAATCAGCCAGATTGCCATAAGACCTTGGACTTCGTGCTGCAACTCATCAAGTCCCATGTGGACTGAAAAACCACAAAAAGGCTAGAATAGCGGCTTTCTATAGCCGCTTTTTTTGTGATATGACTGCATCTGCCCGCGCCGCCCAACCTTCTTACATAGTGCTTCCTGTGAATGTCACAGATAAACCCACAGTGTTTGCCTTTCTCGCACAACATTTTGCCCGTATAGGTGAAGATGTATGGCGTCAGCGGATCCTCGATGGAAAAGTGCATTGGCGGGATGGCAGTTTGATCGCATTGGACACTGAATATCGCCCTGCGGCGCGGGTGTATTACTACCGTGAAGTGCCGGTGGAAGCGAAAATCCCCTTCGAAGAACAGATCCTATTCCAAGATGACAACGTTATTTTGGCCTACAAGCCGCACTTTTTGCCTGTGACGCCAAGCGGCAACTATGTGAACGAATGTCTGGTGCATAGACTAAGATTGCGAACTGGCATTGATACTATCGCGCCCGCTCATAGGCTTGATCGTGAAACCGCTGGAGTGATCCTGATGACTGTCGCGCCTGAAACCCGCGCGCTCTATCATCAACTATTTATCGACGATGCGATTCGTAAAGACTATCAAGCGATTGCCAAGTTGACTCCTGAGATTATTGAACAATATCAACAGGGCTGCTTAACTTTGCCATTGCACTGGACGGTAACAAACCGTATGCAGCCGAGCGACCCGAGTTTTACCATGAAAATCGTGGAAGGCGAGGCAAATACCCATTCCGAAATCAGTTTAGTGGCCATAAAAGGCGATGTCGGTTTATTTCATTTGAGCCCGATTACCGGTAAAACCCACCAACTTCGTGTGCATATGCAAAGCTTAGGTATGCCATTGTTAAACGACAGATTTTATCCAAGCTTATTACCCAAAGGACCGGATAACTTTGCGACGCCTCTTAAGTTGATGGCGCAGCGGTTACGTTTTATTGACCCAGTGAGCGGGATCCATCACGACGTGCAATGCCAAGGTTTTGAGTTTTAGTCAGCGGAAAGCATTATTTCCAGTCTGTTTAAAGGAAATAATCGGGTGCAATTGTGTGCTTGGCCCTGTGATGGTATGAATACAATCTGCAGTATCTGAGTCTCTGCCATAGGGAGCCATATTACGATTGTTTAAAGGAAGTCCATTATGACCAAATCTGCGATCTTCTCTATCTTGCTTTGCGCTGCAGTATTAGTGGGGGCCATGTATTTTGGTGACTGGACTAAGCAGCCTTATCTGAACGACATTGCCGCCGAGATCCGTAAGGCGAGTGCGGTGATTGAACCGAAGAAACCGAGTTCGTCTGGCACATCGACAGCAGAAGTCAATGCCGAGCGGGATCAAAGCCCTAAGAGCATTTGGGATCAAATGGCGCATGAAAAACCGTCGAATAAGTCGCAGCCAGAAGCACTGATTTTCAATCAGGCTCAGCCAAAACCTGCCAAAACCGATGAGGCGTTATCCAAAAATACGCCTTTGATGGATTCTGGCTCTGGTGCCACTCAGCCTGAAACGGTTAAACATAATAAACCCGTTTAATCTGTTATTCCTGTTTGGGTGGTTCGAACAGGGTTTCGCTCATATCGCCATGTAAAACCGCAATTTTTGTTGGTGCACCATCATCAGCTAATTCCAACATACCTATTCCGCTTTTATTCACTAGACGTTTACTTGGCTCACCATTTGGTCGCCTGCCACGCAGCAACATACGTTTACGTTTTGTCAGCAAGTTAAGTGGTGAAAAGTGGCCGTAAAACCAGCCATTGAGTTTATCGAAAATCGGTAACAGCTTCTCAGGGAAGTGATTTTTAATACCGCTGCAGGTGATTTGGTAGATGTTAGGGCTACTGCGTCTAAAACGAATACTGATGTCGTAACTAAAGGAGTAATGCACATCGCCGGAGAGGATCACAAACTCCTCTGGGGTTTTACGGTGCATAAAAATACTCAGCAGTGCATTGGCGGCGCCCGGGTGGGCCATCCAGTTTTCGGCGTCTACTAACAGGGAACCGCCGATCAGAGTGGCTGTACGCTGCACAGCTTCAATCAACTTGACCCCAAACATGGGCGCAGGTGAGACGATAATGACCTTCGACTGGCCGAGTAACTCTTGCTGCAAATCCATTAACGCCTCCCAATCCATCAAGCCGGAAGGTTTTGCGAGATTAGATTCACTGCGCCAGCGGCGGGTACGCGTGTCGAGCACGACCAGTTTGGGCGAGGACTCTAAGGTGTAATGCCACTGCTCAAATTTAAGTAATTCATCGATGAGCAGATCCTGACTTTCGCTTTCTTGTCGCGCAAAAAACGCATCGAGCAGCGGGCGGATATCGGCGGCAAATTTATCAGGCGCGTTGCCAAGTCCTTGGAATAAGGTGTAGCCGATTAAGGCATTACCAATGATGCGTTTCGAAAATGCGTGTTCGTAGGCCGCTTGTTCCCATTTAGCCGTCAGGTTCCAATCATCGGTGACGTCGTGGTCATCAAACATCATATAAACGGGAATGTGCGCCATAAAGCGCCTGACTTGCCCCAGCCCAGTTTTAAAGCCAAGCAAGTGTTGCCACTCATTTTGCCAGCGGGCGGTATTGGCGGGTGATAAGCCGTCGACATCCTTCGAGATATTCACTAATTCCCACAGTTCAGGTGACCAAGTGAGTAAATACAGGGCGATGATTTCATTTAGGCTGACCAAATGATTTACGGCGATGGAGGAGGTAAAAATGGGGTGATTGCGATACCAACGCCACAGCGCGGTTTTGGCCGGATATTGGGTATGAGGCAACAGGTTTTTATGCCGTTGATACAAATATGCGGGTTGATAATGAATGTCTTCACTAGTGGTGATGCTCGCGCCTTCAAATTGCTCATGTTTAAGACCAAGCAAATCGATGACTTGCCCTATGGCGCTTAACATAGGTCCCGCAACATCATCAATGTAGACCTGATCACCACTCATTATGATAAGTGCAGGGCGATCATCCTCCGCACCCCTGTTGATTATCTTGGCTAAATGGGTATCGGCGGCGACCAGAGCATCGTCACTGTGGTGATGCGGATTGCGGCAGGAACCGTGGAAGACTTGGGTTAATTCAGGAGTAAAACGTACACTTGGCGTCGACGCATCGCCGTAGTTTAGCTGGCTTATCGTGGCAAAAATATCACCATGTTGAGCGGTAGACACTTGGTAAGGTGTGACGATATTGGGTGCGAGTAACTCTGGTCGCGACAGTATTATTAGATATTGATGGGCATGTTGCCCGAGTGGCACATAGTGTAAATCTGCATCCTGCAACAGGTACTCTTGTTCACCAAGACGCAGCTTAAGTTCAGTTAATGGCTCACGACTTACAAACCACAGGGTAAAGTGTGAGGCACCGCAGTGGCGCAGCATGGGGCCAGCTAATATCAGAGGAAGTGTCGTACTCAAATTCTGCCTATGGGTATTTGGGTTAATCTTGCATGAGTTAACCCTAAGTAAGTTTGGTTTAGAAGAGTAAACAAGTGCGTTGAATATGAAAAGCTTTTAGAATTGTTAGCCATAAATATGCGTTGAAACTGAATGGGGCGATATGGCTAAGATTGTGGTAACAGGCGCGACAGGGCTACTCGGCCGAGCAGTTGTAAAACAGCTTGAATTAACAGGACATGAGGTTGTGGCCACAGGTTTTAGCCGCGCAAGTGAACGAGTGCATAAACTCGATCTTACCGCCCCTTTGGATGTCGAGGCATTGATCGCCCGCGAGGAACCGCAAGTGATAGTGCACTGCGCCGCCGAGCGTCGCCCCGATGTCTCCGAGCAAAATCCGCAGGCGGCATTGGCACTTAACTTAACCGCCAGCCAAGCCTTAGCTATGGCAGCTAAGGCCAATAACGCTTGGCTTATCTATATTTCCACTGACTATGTGTTCGATGGCACTCAACCTAAGTACGCTGAAGATGCAGTCACTCATCCGGTTAATTTTTATGGTGAATCTAAGCTAAAGGGCGAAGAAATAGTGCTAGACACTAGCGCTGATTTTGCTGTGCTACGCTTGCCAATCCTTTACGGCCAAGTAGAAAAGCTGAGTGAATCTGCTGTGCTAGTGCTGGTTAACCAATTGATTGAGCGTCACGCTCAGGGTGTTGATCATTGGGCGATACGCAGTCCAACCTCGACCGCCGATATTGCCCAAGCCATAGACAAGATGATTGCACAGCATATTGAAGCGCCTATCGTGCAGGGGATTTATCACTTTAGCGCCGCAGAGACTATGACTAAGTATCAGATGCTGTTGACCTTAGGGGATATTCTCCAACTCAGCACGGCACACTTAACGCCTGAGTCGACACCGACGGATAATGCCAAACGGCCAAGGGACTGTAGCTTGAGTTGTGCACGTTTAGCGGCGCTCGGTATTCGCTCCGACATTGATTTCGCCACGGGCGCACGCCAAGCATTAACGCAATCGAGTGGCGCACTGGCCGCACTCGGACTCACACTGTAGGAATGGCTATGGCTAAGATCTTAGGGACCAGTCTACAGGCCGCCGACCAAGTCGCATTACTGCGAAGCTTAGGTTTGCTGCTGCAAATTGGCTTAACCATGTTTGCCGCCGACACCTTTGGTCTTAGCCTGCAAATGGAGCCGTTAGTGCATGTGTTAGTGCTAGAGGTGTTATACCTTTCGCTCACATTGGCGCTACGTAAACCCTTATTTGCTAAGGAGCGCGGCCTTTTTATTGCGCTCAGCTTAGACACATTATTTTGGATATCTTGGTTGCACTTTTCCGGCGGCGCGACCAATGCGTTTATCTCGTTATTACTGTTGCCGATTGCACTTGCTGCTGTGACTTTGCCGATCTGGGCGCCTTGGGCACTGACGGCTATTTCAACCTTTGCCTACAGCCTGATGATCTTTACTGTGCCCGAATCCCCCATGCAGCACCACGGTATGGACATGAGTTCCCACTATTTAGGCATGTGGTTCAACTTTGTGATTTCAGCTTTGGTGATGACAACCAGCGTAGCGTTAATCACTAAGCGTATGCGCCGCCAAGATGCGCAGTTAGCTTATATGCGCGAAGGGCAATTGCGTCAGGAGCAACTCTTAGCCCTAGGTACAGTATCGGCGCAGATGGCGCATCAATTGGCCACGCCGCTCTCGAGTCTGAGGTTATTACTCGATGAAGTAAAAGAAGACATGAGCGATACCTCGATAACGATTGTCGAGATGGAAACTGCGTTAGGTCGCTGTGAACATACGCTTGCCGAGCTGAGATTAGCGACGGAGTCGATCCGCGATCGCCGCCAGCGCCCACTAAAGATCATTGAGCTGGTGGACAGTTTAAAGCAAAAAACCTTGTTGTTAATGCCACAAACTGAACTGAATTGGTTGATCACTTGTATGCCTGAACAACTGGCAGAGCAAAGTATTCTGACTGATATGAGTTTAACGCCAGCCCTCATGGCCTTGATTGAAAATGCTGCCCGCGCCAGCGCCGAAACCCTAGGTGCGCCGCAGGTGGATATCAGTTTAGATATAGCGCCAAACGAAGAGCAGATCTACTTGCAGATCCGCGATTATGGCACTGGTATCGCGCCCGATTTATTGCCACAGTTGGGCACCTTACTCATAGAAAGTCCCAAGGGTTTAGGTGTCGCTTTGCTACTCAGTCATGCCAGTTTAGAGCGTTTGGGCGCAGAGTTGATTTTGGCTAATCATCCCCAAGGTGGCACTGTGGCACAAATTCGTTTCACTATATTAAGGGAGCTGGCGTTGTCTGTATCGCACAAGACTAAGGCTAGTGACGAGGTAAGTTCATGAAACGTTTGTTGATTGTAGAGGATGACCTTTCCCTTGCGAGTATTTTAGGCCGCCGATTAACACGCCATGGCTTTGAATGCCGATTAACCCATGATGCCAGTGATGCGCTGCTGGTGGCGCGGGAGTTTCGTCCTAGCCATATTCTTTTAGATATGAAGCTTGCCGAAGCCAATGGCCTAGGGTTAATTGTGCCGCTGCGTCATCTGCTGCCCAAGGTGACTATGGTGTTACTCACAGGTTATGCCAGTATCGCCACTGCGGTGGAAGCGATTCGTCTCGGCGCCGATAATTATTTAGCTAAACCTGTGGATACCCAAACCTTGCTCGCCGCACTGGAAATGGATGGGCATTCCCATACTCTTCAAGAAGATGAAGTCGACGATTCGCCACTTAATCCTAAGCGTTTGGAGTGGGAGCATATTCAGCAAGTGCTCAATGCTAACCAAGGCAATGTGTCCGCCACGGCTCGCCAATTGGGAATGCATCGTCGGACGTTACAACGTAAATTGCTGAAGAAACCAGTGGGTGAAAGTGGACATTTGAAGTAACGATTCATCCACGTGTGAGCAAGGGGCAACAGCTTAAGGCAAACCTGATTAGGTAATGAGGCAGAGCCGTTTGACCATAAAAAATGCCACTCAAAAGGGCTGAGTGGCATTAACAAGAAAACGAGAAGTGAATCGATGAATTAGCGCTAGGATTTTACGCTAGCGCCATTGCACGATTAGATTATGCGATTAAAAATTAACGGTTTCTTCGTTTGAGCAAGGGCCGTTAGTTTCACACACTTTATAGCTGAAGCTAGTGCCAGCTAGGTCAGTGAAACGGTCAATAAACGATGAACTGCTTGAAGTACCAACCGCAACACCGTTACGGAAGATAGTATATTCATCAGCGTTGTGACCTTCCCATTCGAGTGCAACACGAATGCTGCCGCGACGAGATTTGTTCGCATTTTTTACTGCCATTTCTAATGCGACTTCAGGGACTTCAACTGCAAATTCTGCCGAAGTGCTTGCTGTTGCGCCATCGTTGTCAGTTACAGTCAGTGTGACTGTGTAGCTGCCTGACTGGGCATACTGATGATTGACACTCGCACCTGCGGCATTTGTACCATCACCAAAATCCCAGTTCCATGATGTCAGGTCGCCATCGCTGTCAGTACTGGTGCTTGTGAAGCTGCCGTTACCGTTAGCAAAGCTTGCAGTAAAGCCTGCGGTTGGAGCTTGGTTTGGAGTGTCATCGCCATCATAAGCACCCACTAGGCTCACACCTGTGTAACTGCTATAGCCGCTGATCATCACCCAATAAGTTCCCGTTTGAGCAGGATCAATAGCACAGCTTTCGGCATTACCTGACTTGTATGGACGACAGTCATAGCTGCTAGACGTCGGCGCTTGACCAAATTTAACATACATGTCCGCATCACCTGTGCCGCCTGACATATTGAAGCTCAGGTTAGTTGCACCGCTAGCGACATCGAGTTTGTAGTATTTTTTGCTACCTGATGCACCCGCTAAACCTGTCACAGCAACACCGTTGGCGAGTTCAGTAGCTTCTGGTGGTGGCGGTGGTGGTGGCGTTTCACAAGGTGTGATACCCACAGCGGCAAACGCAGTAACCACATCGTCAGCACTTAAGCCTAAGTCAGTTGCGGCCGATTTAACACCACAAGCGCCTTGCCAGAATAAGCTGTCCGCCGTCCAATATAATTGGTTAGCGACTACGAATGTTTGGAATGCTTTGCGCGTATCCCAACCTGGTAAGTTAGCTAAAGTGTAGAAAGCTTTATTGAATACACCTGAACTGTGGTGCACGTCGATGCCATCATAGTAATCGTCGATATGACCGATTGAGATACCGTCTAAGGTTGGATCTGCCATGTAGCGCAGTGCACCACTGCCTTTAAAGATATCGGCGCCGACTAACCAGTCGTTTGTGCCGTGCATGTAAAATTCAGCAGCTTCACCCGCCATATCTGAGAAGGCTTCGTTCATGCCGCCAGATTGATCTGCGTAAACCAGCCCTGAGTTTTGTTCAGTGAACCCGTGGCTCACTTCGTGTGCCGAGACATCTAAGCTCACTAATGGGTGGAAGGTTGTTGCGCCATCACCGAAGGTCATAGCGCTGCCGTCCCAGAAAGCGTTTTCGTAGTTGTTGCTGTAGTGAACTCGCATCGTTAACTGAAAGGTTAACGGTGCAGTGTTGTACCACTCGCTATACATCTTGTAGATCACGTTGCCGAAGTAGTGCGCATCGTTTAATGGCGAGTAAGCACCGTTGATCTCTTTGACTGTGTTTCGCGGACAAGTATAAGAGAAGGCTGTTGCGCCTGATGTGGCACCGTTTAGGTTAACGGTTTTCACGTTAGGTGAGTTCATGGTGCAAGTGTCACCGCTCACTTCAACGTCTAAGCTAGAAAAATCAGTACCGTATTCGTATTGGCCAGTCTTAATGTTACCGCCTGGACCTGTGCCGGTTGCAGCATGGTTAATCCCTTCCCAACGCTTAATCACTTCACCTGAGTGCGCGTCAACCATAGTGAATGGGCGGCTTGGCTCATCGCCATATACTACAAATGAAGTCACATAAACGAGGCGAGTTTTAGCGGCATCATCGAGGTAAAGCCATAATTTTGCTTGTTTATTTTCAGCTTTTAGGCCTGCAACGGCTTTGTCAGACTTGCCACGGATCGCAATATCTAACGCTTTGTTAGCCGTTAGAGTGGGTTTGACAAACTCAGCCGACTTTTCAATATTTTTTAATACGCGGCCAGACATGTCGCTGTAAAAGCCCATGCTCGATTGTGACGTCGCAACAGAGAAACCATAAACAGGTACGCCATGGAAATATTGTTGTAAACGTTGTTTTTGCTTGCCTTGACCTAGGTTGAGTTTTTTCTCGACTTTGAGTTGGCTACCTGCGTCTAAGCTGAACTGAGACACTAAGTTATTGCTTGAAGACGCGCTTCTAAGAGTGCCGACATCGACAACATCGGCAGCAAATGCGGATGTGCCTAAAGTGGCCGACACAGCAATGAAGAGTAGCGACAGTTTTTTGTTTAGCATCATGCTTGAAATCCTTTTTCCGTTTTGTAAATAACGTTGGAATGCCATACAGCTTAACTGGCTCGGGCGAGCGTTTTTTTATTGTGATTTCTACAGGGGCGTCGGCATCCCTCTGCCATGGCCGCATAGAATGAGCTGTTGCTCAGGCGGGAATTCTCAGATTTTTATTCTGTGCAAAGCGTGAATAACCGCATGACTCTAGATGTTATTTAAATGTAAAAGTGTTAACAATCGTACAAAGGAACTATCTTCAACGTTCATTTAGACGCTTTTAAATCTGAATTAGGACTTTTGGGTAATAGGGATTTAGCCAAGCGGAAGGGTGATGCACTTGAGTGTTTTAAAATAATTTAATGATTTATTTCAATTGTTTATTTTTCAGTGTCCTTGAAAGGCTTGGTTAAGGATGGGTCTGTGCGTTGGTAGGCATCATCCTATCAAGGGGTTGAAACCCTCGGCTTTGATTTATTCACTTAGAAAGACTCCATCGGAGTTGCCGCTGCTTGACTTGCTCTTCAGCTTATTTCACCAAGGTAACTCTGTGCCATCGTAGGCAAAAAAACGCCCTGTTTGTGCGGGTGTAGCATTGGCAATGATGGGCAGTAAGCAGTTGGCGACATACTCAGGTGTAAACAGTTTGCCTTTGGGGACACTCTGTTGAAATGGCTGAGATAATGGCGTGTCTGTCGTGCCCGGATGCAGAGACAACACCACGCCGTGTTTCATGGTGCGTTGCCACTCAATCGACAGTGTTTTGAGAAACATATTCAGCGCGGCTTTTGAGGCGCGATAGCTGTACCAGCCCCCTAATTTATTATCGGTAATACTGCCGACTCTCGCCGATATCACCGCAAATCTTGCCGAGTGGCTTTGTGTTAATGCCTTAGCAAAGTGCTTTGCCAACATGATGCTGGGTAGGGTATTGAGCGTTAAATTGTGCTGGAAAAAGTCGATATCAAGTGACTGTAGGCTTTTTTCTGGCCCTTTATCTTGGGTGTGTAAAATTCCAACACAGTTAATAATCCAGTCTAATTCAGTGAGTTGTTCGCTTAGCTGTTTAATCTCAGCTTCATTGGTCACATCTAATGCATGCCATTGGAGCTTCTCTCGCATGTCTTGGGGAAGATGATGCAAGTAGGTGGCGTGCATAGTGGCGTTGGGATAGCTTTCTTGAATTTGCTTAACCATGGCTCTGCCAATACCCCCACTCCCGCCGACGATAAGTACTTTCATCACAAACTCTCCCTATCCAAATATCTATATCAAATTCTTTATATCAAACTCTTTATATCAATGAGTTACGCTTAGCATTACTTCGCTACAAACGGTTTAGATGAACGAGGTTGTGTTCCGCTGTGGCTAATATGGCGCTTCTTACGGACTCGTCCATTTTGTCCCAAGTCTGGTATAGCATGCCGATCCTAGGATTTTGCGACAATCGCGCGCGGTGTTTGTCCATAAAGCGCCAATAAAAGCTATTGAACGGGCAGGCAAGTGCGCCGCTGCGCTCTTTTATCTTGTAATGACACCCGCTGCAATAGTCACTCATTTTATTAATGTAAGAGCCGCTGGCGGCGTAGGGTTTAGTACCGACAATGCCGCCGTCGGCAAACAATGCCATGCCGCGGGTATTGGGCATTTCAACCCATTCGATGGCGTCAACATACACGCCTAAATACCACTCATCGACTTGATTTGGCTCGATTTCGGTCAATAAACAGAAATTGCCGATCACCATTAAGCGCTGAATATGATGGGCGTAGGCAAAATCTAATGATTGGGATAAGGCTTGTCGCATGCAGCTCATCTTAGTGTCGCCATGCCAAAAATAATCGGGCAGCGTCCCATGGGCATCGAGAGCATTAGTGCTGGCGTACTGCGGCATATTGGCCCAGTAAATGCCGCGAACATATTCTCGCCAACCTAATATCTGTCGTACAAACCCTTCAACTTGGGCGATATCAATCTCAGCATTCGTTTGATAACTGTCGATGGCCGCATTGATGACTTCTAACGGGCTGATTAATTTACTGTTAAGGCTGAATGATAGTCGACTATGGTACAAGCTCCACTTGGCAGGATGTTGCGCTGTCATGGCATCTTGAAAACGGCCAAAGGAAGGCAAGCAAACCTGACAAAAATACGTTAATAATTCGAGGCTTTGCGCACGGTTTATCGGCCACAGCAATTGCGCATCAATGCGACCCATGGTCGGGATTTGGTGACGCTCAAGCCTAGCGAGAATTTCAGTTACATCGAGGCTAAACATTAATGGCTCAGGCAAGACTTTTATATCCTGAGTTTTAAGCTTCTGACGGTTGTTGGCATCAAAGTTCCATTGCCCACCGAGTGGCTTTTCGTCTTGCATCAAGATGTTGTAACGCTTACGCATGCGGCGATAAAAGTGCTCCATCATAATGTGTTTGCCGACGGGGAACTGCGCATCGATTTCGTCAAAGGGTAAGATAAAGTGCTCTGTATCGACACAGTTCACCACGGCAGTATTGAGCTTAAGTTGGCTCAATTGCTCAAGCAGGCGGTATTCATCAGGCCTTTGGTATTCAAACTTGATCGCGCCAACCTGTGTTACCTGATGTTGAATTAGCGTCAGTAGATCGCTATAGCCTTGGGTGCCATCATGAGTGTCATCTAGATTCAAATAAAGCACTTGATGCCCTTGCGCACGCAGCTCTTGGGCAAATTGCGCCATTGCCGCAAAGAAGGCACATATTTTTTGCACATGGTGGGTTACATAAGTGTTTTCTTGGTGCAATTCTGCAATCACATACAGCACTTGATCATCAACACGGTTAAACCAAGAATGCTGGGCATTGAGTTGATCGCCTAAAATTAACCTGACTGTATGGAATTGCTGTAATTGCATTAAGTGGACTCGTTGAATGACTTTCGCGGTTAAGCATTTCGCGATGGGATATTGCCGGACATTACGAATTGGGTTGCAGTGAGGATCACAAAGCAGGGTATTTGTCGTGATTTCGACAAGGAGGTTTATCTAAACTTGGTTTGATAGTTTTTAAAGCGAAGTCAAAGTCGGGGGCTTCACCCCTTGATTCTCAATCAAGAGCCCTTGCCGAACAACGTCCATGTCTAACTGCCAGTTCGTCATCCTTGGCTCTCGTTTGTACCGCTGTTTCGCAGCACTCACCCTAGCGAAGTTACATGCATTAACTCTTTATTTATAAGCAGGGCTTCGTGCTTATTCAAAATCGCTAACGCTTACGGTGGTACATCCCTATTAATTAAATAAAGAATCCGAAAGCTAACTCGGCATCCATGCCTCGCTCATGCGATTTTCTTCAACGCCCTTCAGCAACTTCGCAGGTGAAGGTGAACTTCTGAAGTTTTAGTGTTGTTTGTTAGTATTTAAAAAGAGTACTAACACTCCATTTTTAAAATTTAACAATGGGAGTCTAAATAACACGAGCTAATTCATATAATAAGGCTGGTGGAGCACGTTTTATATTACAAAAATGAGATTGGTATCCTTAGATATAAAAACATCGGCCTAGACCGATGTTTTGGGGTTGTATGATGCAATAAAATTCACATAAACAGTGAGATAGCTAACCACTAATCCCAATATACTGTATAGACATGATAGCCAGCATACGGCTTAGGGGATAGTTGATGTTCGCCATAGGGCCAGCCTGTCTCCATTCCATCTGCCGCGATTCCTTCAATCCATTCTTCCACTTCCGCCAGAAGCGCACAGGTAAGAATATGAATGTTCTCAGCTGCAGGCCATAGCTCATCATCCTCAAGTGCTTCGGACCATTCATCGTGCATCCCAACATAAACACCTTGCACATCTGACCTATGTTCGATTTCTTTAAAGCAACGATAGATTTCTTTGATGGATGGTCGACCATAACCCCAATTATTGGGTGCGATAGACTCTTCATCTTCGTTTTCTAAAAAGTACTCATTTAATGTCACTACCGGACAGTGCTCTGGATCGGCGGTCGATAAGGCGCTTAATTTATTGAGTAATTCCGTTCTCGTTGTCACTGACAATACTCCATTTCTAAGATTTGTTTCCAGCGAAGGTTTAACTGTTTTATCACATATGCAGGGCTAATAATAAATCTGGCCATCCATTTTAGAGCAACAATATAATGCACTTTCAGGTTGCCTACAAAGAAGCTGTTTTCAAGACACCCAGCTTAAATGGCGTGGTAGTTAACCTCCGACTATAAGCATTAAACAAGGAGGTTTATATGCCGCGTCCTCTCAGAACTCAGATAAGCCTTGAAGACACTCCCTGTTACCATTGCTATAGCTGCGTTGTGCGGCGTGCTTTTTTATGTGGCGATGATGCCTATTCTGGGAAAAATTATGGCCATCGCTGTAGTTGGGTTGAGTCACTACTGTTTGAACTTGAAGCCGTTTTTGCTATCGATGTTGCAGCCTTTGCGGTGATGTCGAATCATCTACATGTGGTGCTGCGGGTCGATATCGACAGTGCCAATCGTTGGACTGACTGAGAAGTGCTGGAGCAGTGGCATAAGTTGTTTAAAGGCGATGAATTAACACAAAAATCCGTTTAAGGAGAGTTAGTTGAGGCGCATGAGGTCAACCGATTAAAGCATTCAATTGCAATTTACCGCAGCCGATTATGCGATATTTCATGCCTAAGTTTTCAAAAGAGTGCGATGTTTGAATGAGCTAATAGCAAGACAAGCAAATCAAGAAGATAACTGTACAGGCCGCTTTTAGGAGGGACGGTTTAAATCACTGGCCTTACTTGATGAAGTTGCTGATTTAAAATGGTAGGCCTGATAATTTTCATTCCATTATCCTTGACCATGTGATCGCAGTGTTCGCGCTTCCTTATGCTGCAAATGGCGCCATCAAGCGCTTAGGGATAACTCATTTTTAAATCAAAGTTGGCGAGTCACTGGCGTAATAGTCTTAATCGTTGGGTGCATTGATCAAAAAGTTATTATTTTATAGTATGTTACTCAATTTTAATGCGTCACTTAACGCAGCAGGAGCTTAGTTTGTATGCGGGAATATGATGGGATTGAAAAGCGTTATCAAAGACCTGATGCCGATTTAGCTAAAAGTTTGATGATTATCGAAAATTTATTGGGTTTTACGCCGCTAGAGGATAGGTTGGAATTTGATTTGTCTTTTTGGGCTGGCGGCTCAGGTGTATTCGATAAGTTGGCGGTTTCATGTTCTGTGACTCCCGAGCAAATGGAACTCGCGCAAGATAAGTTGAGACTCTATTCCCCAGAGGCGGCGATAGCGTTGGATGAATGGCGTGATGATTTTATTTGGTTAGTGGAGGATGAAGACGTTTGTACCGATGTGTTGGTTAGGTCGGCGCATTTTATTAATGAAAATAAAGCGCCATTTCAAGATGTTTGTCTTAAAACGCAGTCCATTTATTTCGCTTACATGAGTGATGTGAATGGCTGGACTGCGGTATGGGGTCAGCAAGATAGGCTCAATTATGCTTATTTCTGCCAAGGATAGCCTTTATCTTTAAGTGATTACCGACAATCGCCAGTTAAGTGTTATTTACCAGTCCGTAATCAAGGGCGTAGCTTTTAAGCTTGGCATCGAGATCATCTAGATCTTTATAAAACTCGTCATCGAGCTTATCGAGTACGCTGTACAGGTCTTGGTTATCGGTGGTGGCTAAACGACGATCTCTGTCGATTGGTACTGGCTTTTCGCCAAACACGGCCTGTTTTGCTTGGTGCAATAAGTTTAACGAGTGGCTTGCTCCCATTTGGATAAGTCCACGTTCAGCGAAGGCGTAATGCTCACCTGAAGAGTTGTCGAAATACTGAATAAATCCACCATTATAGACCTCGCCAGATAAGCAGTTTACCGCATAGTAGTTTTGTTCCTCTGGTCTAAGCGTATAAAAACCTTGATCTTTGTTATGTACCCTTAAAACAAGATCTCGCCAAAAGGCTCGAAAGGGACAGGTTTTATCTAGTTCACGCTCTTGTTGGTAGTATTCCTTCGCACGCTCGAGATTTGCACGTATGCCATTTTTGCAGGGCATGCATAAACCCTCATTTTTCTCGGCGGTACTCGGAAGGATTAAGGTGTTACATTCTTGGCAGGGGATTTTTTCCGACATGGTCTTTCCTTTGATACTCAAGTCAGTAAGAGAAGTCACAGCTTCACAAGCTACCCATTGTTAAATTCTCTGTTTCTAGAGTTTACATCTCACAATTAAGCGTCTATGTACCTAACGTACTAGTTATACTTTATATTCATCGCAATCAGCGGTTCGCGTGAGGCTTTTTCTGCGCGTAGGCGGGCGAGGTATTTTTCCCATAGATCCACTTGGTGGGTGGCGAGATCGTAGAGCACTTTCCACGAGAATAGACCTGTGTCGTGGCCGTCATCGAAGACGATTTTCACTGCGTAATTACCGACGGGTTCAATGGCGCTGATGTTGACGTTTTTCTTGTGGGTGACCAGCTTTGGATTACCGTGACCATGCACTTCGGCCGAGGGCGAGTAGACTCTGAGCATCTCGCAGCTGAGCTGATATTGCTCACCATTATCGAAACTGATTTCTAGAATGCGCGATTTACGTTTCAGTTTAAGATCGGTGACATTGGGCGTTGCTGTGGTCATAGGTTGGCTACCAAGAAAATGCTAAGGATAGGATAACGACTCATTAAAATAACACCCGACTAATGTAACCACTCGCGGCCAAGGATACAAAGGGTAAGCGAGAGCCTTGGTCAGGCTTTTTCGTTTAAGTCACACTTTTGCATTTGAGTCGTTTACCGCCAAGTCGTTTGAGCTTGGCGGTGAACGGTTTAGTACTAGAGGATAAAGCGGCTGAGATCTTCGTCTTGGACTAAGTTGTCTAAGTGGGCGCTGACATAGTCGGCGTCGATAACAAAGGCGGAGCCCGATTTTTCCGATGCCTCGTAGGAGATATCTTCCATCAGCCTTTCCATCACAGTGTGTAAACGACGGGCGCCGATGTTTTCGGTGCGCTCGTTCACTTGCCATGCGGCTTTCGCAATGCTGTCGATACCCGATTCGCTGAATTCAACTTTCACGCCTTCTGTGCCCATCAGCGCGATATATTGCTCGGTGAGCGAGGCGTGTGGCTCGGTTAGAATGCGTTTAAAATCATTGGCTGATAATGCATCTAGCTCGACACGGATCGGTAAACGACCCTGTAATTCAGGAATTAAATCCGATGGTTTAGACATCTGGAATGCACCAGAGGCGATAAACAGTATGTGGTCGGTTTTTACCATGCCGTGTTTTGTGGTGACAGTGCAGCCTTCGATCAGGGGTAGTAAGTCACGTTGTACGCCTTCACGGGAAACGTCTGGGCCTGAGGTTTCGCCGCGCTTACAGATTTTGTCGATTTCGTCGAGGAACACTATGCCGTGTTGCTCAACCATTTCAATGGCTTGTTCTTTTAAATCTTCTTGATTGACCAGTTTTGCCGCTTCTTCTTCGATCAATAGCTTAAAGGCTTCTTTGATCTTCATCTTGCGACGTTTTGCTGGTGCTTGGCCCATGTTTTTAAACAGACTTTGCAGCTGGTTGGTCATTTCTTCCATGCCTGGAGGCGACATGATTTCAACACCAATTTGCGGTTGGGCCACATCGATATCGATTTCTTTATCGTCTAATTGGCCTTCGCGTAGTTTTTTGCGGAAGACTTGACGGGTATTTGAGTTGGAATCGGTTTCAGTGCTTTCCCAGTCGTTTTTCGGCTTAGGCAACAGGGCATCGAGAATACGCTCTTCGGCATTTTCTTCGGCGCGTTGGCGACACTTGCCCATTTGCTGTTCACGGGTCAGCTTGATGGCGATATCGGTCAAGTCGCGGATGATTTGCTCGACTTCTTTACCGACATAACCCACTTCTGTGTATTTAGTCGCTTCGACCTTGATAAAAGGCGCGTTCGCCAGCTTGGCTAAACGGCGGGCAATTTCAGTTTTACCAACGCCTGTTGGGCCAATCATCAGAATATTTTTTGGGGTGACTTCTTGACGGAAATCCGCGTCAAGTTGCATCCGGCGCCAGCGGTTGCGCAGGGCGACAGCAACAGAACGTTTGGCCTTTTGTTGGCCAATAATGTGTGCATCCAGCTCGTGGACAATCTCACGGGGGGTCATTTCAGACATAATATTCCTCACGGGCTGTTTAGTAATTGAGTTCTTCAATCGTTTTGAATTGATTGGTGAATACGCAGATATCCGCAGCAATAGTCAGGGATTTTTCGGCGATTTCTAAGGCTGACAGCTCAGTATTTTGCAATAGTGCAAGGGCCGCCGCTTGGGCATAGTTGCCGCCTGAACCAATGGCAACTAAGTCGTGTTCTGGCTGAACGACATCACCATTACCTGTGATGATCAGCGAAGTTTCCGCATCGGCCACGACTAACAGGGCTTCGAGTTTACGCAGCATACGGTCGGTACGCCAATCTTTGGCTAGCTCAACGGCTGAGCGCAATAAGTGGCCTTGGTGCATTTCAAGTTTGGCTTCGAAACGCTCGAATAGGGTGAAAGCATCGGCGGTGCCGCCTGCAAAACCTGCCAGTACCTTGTTGTGATATAAGCGACGCACTTTTTTGGCGTTACCTTTCATGACGGTATTGCCTAGGGAGACTTGGCCATCGCCGGCGATGACAACTTGATTATTACGGCGTACTGATACGATAGTGGTCACAATGAATCCTCTTCTGGCCCGCAGCAAAAGTTGCGGTGGATGATGGGATATATATGGGGATGGATGACAATAATTCAAGTAATCGCGGCAAATGCCAAAGGAGTTTGCGATCTTTCGCGCTCCTTTAGCAATAAAAA
Source organism: Shewanella sp. SM23 (assembly GCF_025654295.1). Taxonomy (NCBI): domain Bacteria; kingdom Pseudomonadati; phylum Pseudomonadota; class Gammaproteobacteria; order Alteromonadales; family Shewanellaceae; genus Shewanella; species Shewanella sp. SM23. Next base: position 74,667 of record NZ_JAKKRM010000016.1, on the reverse strand, counting down.
TAAGGGCTTATTGGGAAAGGGTGGATCGACCTACAATAGTGCGGCCATCGAAGGGATAGTATTTAAGATCCCAGTTTTCACTGCCGAAGCTGCGATCGTCAGAGACATAGTTGAAAATGCAGTAAGCATTGGGATCGGTAATGTCGACGGCACCATACCAGTAAACAATGTCGACATTGGGAACTGTGCGCCAAGAGTATTGATCGGCAATGACAAATTCATTATTAGCCAAAAGACCTTGCCATAACTGACCACAATAATCGCCCTGCAATTTAGCACCGGCATCAGCGGTTGCAGTCTCTATTCCCAGTGGAAATCCTGTGGTGGTCGAGTCGAGTTTTCCGTCACCATAACAGGCGAGATCTTGGGTATAACCTGAGTGACCGCCCGCAAGCCAGCAACTGTGATAAAGCTTAACACCAGAGGCAAAGGCCGCAAATGTGGTTTTGGCTCTGGCATCGTGGGCATCTTGGCCTAGGTTTAAAAACCGTGGTGCTGCGACGACGGCCAAGATCCCAAGGATGATAATGACCACAACCAGCTCAATTAATGTAAAGCCCTTCGATGACTGCAAACGACTCATATTGCTCACCTATCTGTTAGAGGACAATATTCTAACGGAACTTTGATTTGCAATCAGTAAGTCATTGATAATATTTAGTTGTTTAACATTGTTGTTACATGGCTCTACAGTAAGATGGCAAGCCGCAAAATGGCAGGGTTCACCTTCGGCATATATGTCATCGCCTATCTCAACGACTTATAGAGTGCTTTTGTCTATGACGCGGTAGCGGGTTTGTACATAGCCATTGTCGTATTGCTGTGTGTGGATGGGCATTAATTGAATCGCTTGAGCTAAGTCGCCAAAGAGTGGAATACCTTTACCCAGTAAAGTGGGGATGCGAGTGAGCGTGAGTTCCTGAATTAGCCCTGCCGCTAAAAAGCCTTGGATTGTTTGGCCGCCATCGATATAGAGATGCTTAAAGCCACGGGTTTTGAGTTGCTCGCTAATGCTTGCTGCATCGCCATTTAGCACTTGCACGTGCTCACTTAACGCCGACGGTACTGTTACACCGCTGCGACTTAATACAAACACTGGGATATTTACATAGGGCCAATCGCAATCGAAGGAGAGGACTTTTTCAAAGCTTTTTCGTCCCATTACAATCGCATCGATAGTGTCGATAAAGGCATTATAACCAAAGTCTTCATCGGGATTAGTACTGGGGTGCTGATTTAAAAAGTCGATATCCCCATCGGGCGTTGCGATATAACCGTCGAGGGTCGCGGCAATAAAAACGGAGGCTTTCATTCATCTTCCTTAATGCTATTTTCGAGCGTGTTTCTCTAATGATTCTTTCAGTGCTTGTTGTTGAGCTAGGCAGTCTTGTTTTGCTTTGCCCGACATATCGTTACACGTTTGACCTTTATCTGGGCCTTCCAATATGGCCGCCGCAACATAAACTGCGGCATCGGCTGCATTGCATTCTTGTTTGCTGTAGGGGGAATTTGTATCACATTTTGAATTAAGTGGCCCAACGCAGCCACTCATACAGGTTAAGACTAAGGTGCTAAAGCTGAGTAATATTAAAGGTTTGAACATTCGCTCTTCCATGATTCATATTATTTGAGGCGGTTGGAAAGTATATAACTGCTTTGCAGACGGAACTTGAACTGGATCGTTCTATTTCTACTTTAGTTGTTATTTTGGAGGAAGGCATTCGCGGATGGAAGCAAAAAAATCCCCGAGGGTATAGTTACCCTCGGGTGGAGGTTCAAAAAGCAGTGGATTTCTTGAGCGCCTGCGGGGCACAAAGGAAGGAACCTATGGCTTGATTGTGCGGGCTGATACGACATTTCACAAAGCCAAATGCGCAAACTGCGACAGCTTGTCGCAGGTTGGATGAAAACTGTGTAGTTACGGTATCTTGAATGGTCGGGGTAAAAAGGGTTTAACGGTTAAATCCTTATGCGTGGCGAGAAGGCTTAACGATTGTTTAGTGACCACGGGTGATTGACTTATAAGACAGAATTCAGATTGCCTAAGTGTTGCACTAGCTCCGCCATATTGTTCACTTCGAGTTTCTTCATGATTTTGGCGCGGTGTACTTCAATCGTGCGCAGGGATAAAAACATCGCCTCCGATATTTGCTTGTTAGTCATGCCTTGGATCACATGGGCTAACACTTGCTGTTCGCGCTCTGTCAGTTGGTCAAACTTATGCTGCAGACTTTGCTGCTCGAAGGCCGCTTGGCTTTCACGCAGTGCCTTTTCAATCGCTTGTACTAATGCTTTACCCGATACTGGTTTTTGAAAAAAATCGCAGGCCCCCTTACGAAAGGCGCTTAACGCCATAGGTAAATCACCGTGGCCAGTGAGAAATATCACGCCTAGCGGGCTGTGGGTTTCCAGTAATTTTTGCTGCACTTCTTGGCCGGTGATTTCCGGCATTCGGCTATCTAAAATCACGCAGCCCGCCTGTGATAATGCACAGTGCTCAAGGAAGTCGCGGCCGCTGTTGAAGGTTTGCACTTGATAGCCAAATTGTCCGAGCATAAAGCCCAGTGAATCCAGAATCGCTTCATCGTCATCGACTAGATAGAGTGGCAATTTTATCGACATGGTGTTCCTTGAAGGGCGGTAAGCATGCTATCAGCTTAAGCTGGGTGCGGAGTGGGCTCAATTTTAAGCCTAGGTCTTGGGAGATACATCACTAAATTAGCCAATTCCCTCTGGGCATAAATCAGAGTTTGGCGACATTTCACAGCTTGATTTTTATCTGCGAGCTAAAGTCGTTCCATGACAATGGCATATAAGAGTGGGTAATAGAGGCGATGACGATTGACTCTTGGTGTAAAGCGATATTGATGGGATTCTTGCTGAGTATCATTGGGCTTAATCCGTCCTATGCCAACGAAGCGACAGAAGTGAACCATTTTAGAGTCGGAGTGCTGGCAAATCATGGTGTGTTACAGGCCAAGCAGCGTTGGCAACCTATGATGGATTACCTCAGTGAGCAAGTGCCTAATAGTCATTTTGAAGTCGTGCCAGTGGATTTTAATGGCATGCGTAGCCAGTTACTTGAGCATGATTTGCAGTTTATCGTCACTAATCCTGGGCAATATCTGCATCTAAGCAATAACTTCCCGCTGTCTTGGCTCGCGACAATGAAAAGCCGCAAGCATCAAGGCAGCACTTTTACCATAGGCGCGACCATTATTGTCCGCGCCGACAGCCCTATCCGTACCTTGCAGGATTTGCGCGGGCGCAATGTGGTCGCCAGTGATCCGCAGGCTTTGGGGGGATATCAAGCGGCCATGGGGTTACTGCATAAAATGGGTTTTTTACCCGAACAGTTTTTTGGGCAAGTGCGCTTCCTCGGGTTCCCGTTAGAACCGCTTATCTATCAAGTCAGAGATGGCAGTGCCGACGCCGCAATAGCGCCTTTTTGTACCTTAGAGGAAATGATCGCAACGGGTCTTGTTAATCAGGGCGATTATCGGGTTATCCATCCTGCAACGCCTGCAGGATATGATTGCGAGGTGAGCACTCAGTTATACCCAAACTGGTCATTCGCTGCGGCGGATACGGTTTCTCCTAAGCTGACGATGGCGATTACCCGCGCCTTATTCGATTTACCCGCCGATCATATTGCAGCCATTACCGCCGATACTTTGGGCTGGACTGCGCCCGTGAGCCAGTTAAAAGTGATTGAGTTATTTAAAGAATTACAACTACAGGGAGCATCACCACCACTTTATCAAACCGTATACAAATGGATGGCAAAAAATAAAGAATGGGGTGGCGCACTGCTGTTAATTTTCATTATTTCCACCATTTATCACCTGTGGCTTGAATATAAGTTTCGCCAGAAAAGTGAGTTTTTAGTTAGCACTGAGCGTCAATTAAAGGACAAGGCACTGCAGCTTGAGCGACTGCAAAGTGCGGCGATTCTTGGGGAAATAGGTGCCGGACTTGCCCATGAACTCAATCAACCCATAGCCGCCATTACCCAATACAGCGAAGGCGCCATGCTACAACTGGAAAGGCTTGGGCAAGATAATCCGGAACTCTATGATGTACTCGGTAAAATTAATGCGCAGTCGATTCGCGCCGGAGCGGTTGTGCATCGTATTCGCGGTTTACTCAAGCGGCGTCAGGCCAAGACCGAACCTTTAGATATAGTGCCAGTGGTGAAAGAAGCTTTAGCTCTGTTGCGGCGCGAGCTAGACCGAGCGAATGTGCAAGTGAATGTGCGAGTGCAGGGTGAGCCCTTTGAACTGATGGGCGATAGCGTTGGTTTAAGTCAAATGTGGGTCAATTTAGTAAAAAATAGCTTAGATGCGTTAGAAACCTGCGGCGATAATCGTGTGCGTCAATTATGGATCGATATCTATTATCATCCAAATGAAATCAAAGTGTTGGTTATTGATAATGGCGAAGGGCTACAGGGGCAGGCGAGTGAGTTGATGGCATCTTTTGCCTCAACCAAAGATGCGGGATTAGGCCTAGGTTTAGCCATCTGTAAGGATGTGGTCACCCGTCATCACGGCAGCATTCAAATCGAAAACTGTCAGCAATCCACGCAAGCTTTACTGCCTTGGCAACAGGGCTGTGTGGTGACAGTCGTGCTTCCCAAGGAATAAATTACCATTAGGGCAGTGGATAGTTTTGGGAGAACTGGCTGAGCTTTTCTACTAAAAACTCTATGGTGCGACGGATCTTATGGCTGGGATAATCGGTTTGTAGGTATACCAATTGCAGTGGGATCGGCGGGGCTATTTTATCGGCTAGCACTAAGTGGAGTCTGCCTTCGGTCACATCTTGCGCCACATCGAGCCAACTCTTATAGGCAATTCCACGACCTGAGAGTGCCCAGTCGCGGATCACTGCGCCATCGTTACAGAAACGTTGGCCCCTGACTTCGATTTCAACGGGCGCGCCGTTATGACTTAACTTCCATTTTTGCCACGGCTCACCGCCGCGATTTAAGATCAGTACTGCGTGTTGGCTCAGTTCATTTAGCGTGCTTGGTGTGCCGTGTTGTGCCAGATAAGCGGGTGAGGCGACCAGTACCCTTGGGGTCATGGCGAGCTGACGCCTTTTAAGGTTTGAGTCGTCAAGTTGGCCATAGCGCAAAGCCAAATGGATATTTTGGTCGATTAAGTCTGTCATATGATCGCCAAAATACAGCTGCACTGTCAGTTCTGGGGCGCTGTCCATTAATTCATCGAGCCAAGCACGGATCTGGCTGCGACCAATATCCGAAGGTAAGGCGAGGCGTACTTCGCCCTTAAGCTCACCCCTGTGTTCGGCTAAATTGGCGCTGGCGGTTTCGAGAATCGCCAGTGCAGGTTTCGCCGAATCGAGAAAAATCCGCCCTTCTTCTGTGAGCTGTAAGCGCCGCGTCGAGCGAGCAAATAGCTGACATCCTAGCTTTTTCTCTAATCTTTGCAGCGCGGCACTTGCCGCTGCCGGCGTCATGCCTATTTCTTTACTGGCTGCCGAGAGACTTTCTAAGGCTGCGATACGCAGCGCTAATTGCAGATCGTTTAAATGATACATATCAAATTATTTTTGAAAATGATTTTAATAATAGCCTGATTATCAATATAGATTAACTAATGCACAATTGCACCACTGATGTTTCATCTTAATTTCTGGTTCGGAGTGTGTATGAGTCTATTCATGTCTTACAAATTAGCGTCACTGGCATTAAACAATCGCATTGTGATGGCCCCTATGACTCGGGCGCGTACTACGCAGCCAGGCAATATTCCTAATGATCTGATGGCGCAATATTATGCCCAGCGCGCCTCGGCGGGGTTAATCATCACAGAAGCGACACAAATCTCCGATGACAGTCAAGGCTATTCATTTACGCCGGGCGTGTATACCGCGGAGCAAATTGAGGGCTGGAAAAAAGTCACCGCGGCAGTGCATCAGGCTGGTGGTAAAATCTTCAATCAAATTTGGCATGTTGGCCGTGTATCGCACCCGATTTTTCAGCAGGGTAATGCCCCGATTGCGCCATCAGCTATTGCGCCCGTTGGCACTAAAGTATGGATTGTGGATGAAGCGCATCCTGAAGGGCAAATGGTGGATTGCCCAGAACCTAAGGCTATGGTGCAAGCGGATATCGACCGCGTTGTGGCCGATTTTGCACAGGCGGGAGTGAATGCGGTTGCGGCGGGTTTTGATGGCATCGAAATTCACGGTGGCAATGGTTATCTAATTGACCAGTTTTTACGCACCAATTCAAACCACAGAACTGATGCCTACGGCGGTACTCAGGAAAATCGCATTCGTTTTTTACTCGAAATTGTCCAAGCCGTGAGTGCGAAAATTGGTGCCAATAAAGTCGGGGTTCGCCTCGCCCCTTACGTGACGTTTAAAGATATGGCGTGTCCTGAAATTGTAGACACTATTCTGTTAGCGGCTAAGCATTTATCGGCATTGGGCGTGGCATATTTACATCTTTCAGAGGCTGATTGGGATGATGCGCCGCAGGTGCCAGAGTCCTTTAGAGTCGAGCTGCGTAAAGTCTTTAAGGGCAGCATTATTGTTGCGGGTCGCTATGATGTGGCGCGTGCCAATGAAGTGATTGATAACGGTTATGCGGACTTAGTTGCTTTCGGTCGACCTTTTATTGCAAATCCTGATTTGCCTTACCGTTTAATGCATCAATTGCCTTTATCTGCATTCGACAAAGGGCCCTTGTTTGGCGGTAGTGCGGCGGGTTATACCGATTATCCTACACACAACGAAGCATTGAGAGCCGTTATCCGATCCGCTGACGATGAGGTGGCATAATGGATCGGGTTAACACTTTGTATGTTCAACGCTTACCCGCTTGGCTCAGTTTAAGTCTATGGTTTTCAGGCTTTATAGGTATCGCTATTGTGGGTTTTAGCTTAGCAAGTCTGAGCATGGATGCGTTAGCCGCTCAAGGGGCAACAACACAGGATAGTGCTAAAGTGCGAGCGGCGTTAGTGCCAAAAGTAGCGGCAATGGAAACGATTTCTGATCAATCACCGCAGGCACAAGCTATCGCCCGCGCCGCTTTGTTATATGCCAGTTTTTGGCACACGGGCGATGCAAGTTTTGCCCACGGCGCATTGGCGACTGGTTTTATCGACCGTACTCTGCCCGCTGGCCGCGCACAGGGAATCACGGGTCCACTCGAAGCCTCAAAGGCATTTAGGGCAGCGGTCCCCGATCTCTCTGTTTCAGTTGAGCATTTGCTAGTCGTTGGCGATCGTGCAGTGGTGCGTCTGCGTTTTAATGGCCGCTTCACTGGTGTCTTTGGTGAGCAAAAAGGCCAAGGGCAGAAAATCGATTTTCGTGCTGTTGACATGTATCGAGTACGGGATGGTTTCATCACAGATAACTGGCACCTCGAAGATTATCAAACGCTATTTTCTCAATTAGCAGCAGGGACTCAATCATGAATCAACGTCGACGATTTTTAATGGCAGGTGGCGCCATCGCTGCTGGGTTCGGCCTAAGCCAAACGGTGCTTGCTATTGGTTTACCATCATTAGATACCTTAGAAAATGACTCCAAAAGTTCAGGTGGCAGTGGTATGAACAAAATATTTTGGCCAAGTGGTGAGCAGTTAGTGATTTCAATCTCAATGCAGTTTGAAGCAGGTGCTCAAGATAAAAATGCCGAAGGGCCGTTTCCGCCGATGGAAAAGGGCTATCCAGATACCATCACCCCGACTTGGTACGACTACGGTATGAACGAAGGCATTCCAAGGCTGCTGCGCTTGTGGCGTAAGCACAATATCAAGGTGACTTCTCACATGGTTGGGCGCGCCGCTGAGCTACATCCTCAACTTGCCAAACAAGTTGCAGATGAGGGGCATGAGATTTCGGGCCACGGACAAACGTGGACGCCACAGTACAGCATGTCGCCAGCAGAGGAACGCGCCTCCTATGTGGCGAGTATTGAGACGCTGCAAAGGATCACAGGTCAGCGCCCCTTAGGTTTTAATGCCTTTTGGATGCGCCATAGTACTCAAACCCTCAATATTTTGCAGGACTTAGGTTTTATTTATCACATCGATGACCTATCGCGGGACGAACCTTCAATTATCCCAGTAGGAAATAAGCCTTTTGCGGTTGTGCCTTACACTTTACGTAACAATGATATCGGACGTTTTGGTGGCAACACTGCCATGACGGCTGCAGCCTTTTTGCAGGAACTAAAGGATGAGTTCGATATGCTCTATCAAGAAGGTTCGACGCAGCGACGGATGATGTCGATCAGTGTGCACGACCGTATTGGTGGTGCTCCTGGACTTGTAACCGCTTTAGATAAGTTTATTCAGTACGCTAAAGGTCACACTAACGTAGGCTTTATGCGTAAAGATGCCATTGCTAAATGGGCGCTGGCGCAAAAGGACACACCGACCAATCCTGCAAGAACATTTTAGCCTGCTGTAGCTTTGTTAGAAGAGGTTTGAATGGTTAACAAAAAGCGCGTTGTATAACGCGCTTTTTGTTTTTGGGACCCCTTATTACAGCGAGTCGGAAGTGATTAACGCATGGCCAACATGGCCCAAGTGCGGCGACCTTGCTCCAGAATTATCCCCACGGCAAGTCCCGCAGCGGCGTTGATGGCGAGGCAAGTCACAGCGGTTGATAAAATCACAAAGATACAGAAGGGCTTACCATCGATTAAGCGTTTCGACCATGCTAATTGCAGCCCCGCAGTGGTCAGTAAACTGCCGAGGATTGCCATAGGAATAAGGCTTAATAGCCAAGCGATATTAGTACCCCAGCACAGGGCTATCATTAAGCACGTACTGCCAAAAATTAACGGCGCCAGATAAGTGCGAGCACCAAAATGGTATTGCACCGCAAGTCCGCCCGCACCGTGGCACATGGCCGAGGCACCAAAGGGCGCGAGCAATAAGTTGGCAAGACCTGAGCTAATGGCGAAGTTTTTGGGTGTGAGTTTGGCGGCATCTTCAGGGAATTTCTCCTGCGCCATTACTGATGTAGCAATCACTGCATTGGTTAAGGTGAGAGCCAGTTGTGGCAAAACCAACAAAAGGGCGGCAGAGGTCCATTCAACTGATGTCGGCCACGCTAATTGAAATGGCGCTGTCATTGCTTGAATATCAAAGTTAGTGGCTAAACTAGTTTGTGTACTTGCTTGCCAAATCATCCCCGCTGCTATGACTAAGGGCATGGCAAGGTAACGCAGCGGCAAAAATTTACTGATAAATAACAGTACAAATGCCCCCACGCCAACCAGCCAAAATTCACTCATCATCTTAGTGCCCATCCACATCAGTTGCAGACCTATGGCGAGTTGAATGCCAACACTCACAGCTTGGGATAACTGTTTGGCTAACCAAGTGATGGCGCCGCTAAAGGCGAGAATTAACAGGATAATGCCCATTAACATGGCGCTTGCCTGCAACATGCCTGGGGTTAAGCCCTGAGCGATCACCAGTGCAGCGATGACTTTCATCGGTTGTACCGGAATCGGGCGACGGTAAAACAGCGCGCTGAGAATAGCGAATAGACCAAACCCCAAAAATATCCCTTGGGGCGAAAATTGATTGAGGGCAATTAGCCCTAGCACTAAAGGTAAAAAAGTGCCTAAGTCGGCAAAAGCGCCACTGGTTTCACCGAGTAAACGGTTGAATGAAGGATTGGATACTGTTTGGGAAATTTTGCCCGAGGTCATACTGATTGCCGTAATTGAACACGCTATGACTACGCAAAATAAATGCCATAAAAATCAGATGATTTGGGGGGTAAACAGAGTCAAACTACCGTATTGAGTCACTCAATGAGACAAACTGGGGCAAGATCGAAGAATGGCTGAGTCTAATTGTCTTTTTGAGTGAGAGTAACAAGATAATAAAAAGAGAGATCTTAGTGAACACTAAGATCTCAAAGGGTATTACTGGGAACTCGATTTGGTTCATCAGTTGTGTTCACTTCGATGCCTTACTAAAAGTAAGATATCTGTGATGCTCAAATCAGTGAACGATTCAATCAAGGCTGTTTGTGTTTTGGCCCTTGTTTACTTTTCATCGGGTCACCTTGATAACCTAGGGCTTGCCAATCGAGTCTTGTGCCTTTGTTATGGCAGTCGTTACAATTTAATGCTTGCTCCTTTGGTGACACCATATGGTTTATCCGCCACCACATTTCAGTGGCTGCAAAGTCATATTCCCCACTGTATTTGATACCTTTCTCAAGCATAGTCGTGTTCGCTTCCATTCCTAGTTTTGCCGCTAAGTTCCAATCAAACTCGCTCCAGAATCCCCCTTTGCCATAGGTTTTCGGTGTGATAAAAATATTGAGTTTTTTATCGTAAATTTGTTTACCCGTGTGCACCTTGAAAGGATAGATTTTTGCTTTGACATCATTTATATCGCCAATGGGATAGGTCAATTTAGTGACTGTACTTGGATCCATTTTATCACCTGCCATATAAGCATTGGCTGTGCCGTTGTACCAAGCGTATTGGGGTTTGACCATTTTTTCCCAAACAAAATCTCCTTTTTTCTTTTGGTAGGTATGCTTACCGTATTGGTCGAGTGTTTCTTTTTTATCATCTCCAGCTGTTGACCAGTCCCAGCGCATTTTTGTCGGTTCGTTTTTAGCAAAATACGGAATATGACAGGTTTGACAGGCAACTGCCGCTGTATGAGTATTGAGTTTTTTGTTCGCGTGCGGCGCTGATTCGTGGCAGTTTTCACAGCCAATATGGTCGACACCACCGGGTGAAACCCCCATAGCATTACCTGAGATCATGTGTTTCTCAGTGGTGTGGCAGTTCTGACATTGAAAGTCATTACCGTCGCTATCCATATGCACATCCGTCGCTTTGTCTGGATAAGACATGGATGAGTCTAAGTCCCCATGTTTTACCGCGTCACCACCGCCACCATAGAAGTGGCAACTACCGCAGTTATCCCGTACAGGTTCGCCAACGTTTTGAGCTATTTTAGTCAGATCGAGCTTTGCCATAGGTTCACCTGCGCCAGCGGGATCTTTAACATAAGTTCCTGTAGTGTCGTGACAAACTAGGCAGTCGACTTTGGTTTTATCTTTAAAGTCAAAGTTACTGTCTTTCCAACCATAACCCGCGTGACAACTGGTACAGCGGGGTTCATTGCTGGAAATGGCAACGCAGAAGTTATTAATGCTGTTTTTCTTACCTCTTACGACTGTCCTATCGGGAAGTTTTTGTTCTAACTCCCAAGTCCAATGGGAGGTTTTCATCACGTCAGTCGCTTGATTTTCATGGCAGACTAAACATTGTGTGGTCACCTGTGAGCCTGTGGTAAACGGGCCTTTAAGTGCCTCTTTATGGGGATTAGCGGCGTAGGCATTTAATGTCATGCCCGCTAAGGCAATGAGGATGAGCTTATTCATTTTGTACTCCCACCCTCGATGTAACCGAGGGCTGATCGTTGTTATCAATGACGGATTAGAAGTTGATGGTGAGTGAGGCGTTGACATCAAACGCGGTATCAACCACTGGCAACATGGAATAAGCAGAGCCAGCTAGTACATCGTCGATTTTTTGTGGAGCACCCACAGGTGTACCGCTGCCTGTGTACTCGTAGTCGTAATAAAGGCCAGCAAGTTTGATAAACATTTTGGGGTTAATATCAAAGATGTAATAGGCTTCTGCTACATGTCCTCGGGTAGCTAACTTACTACCAATAGGGTCATCCTGTGCCTGGGTAAAAGGCGTCCAATATTCGGAGCCATAGTTATATTCCAGACCCAATTTGCCGTAGGGAGCAGGAATTTGTACGCCGACATAAATACCATAACCGTCTTTGGCTTCGGTATCGTCACTGGTTTTTGGCACCATAATAATCTCAGTACCAGTGCTGTTTAGCTCGGCTTCAAATATGGCATCGGATAACATGCCGCCAAACATGCCTGCGTTACCGTTAGGCTCGGCGCGAGTCCAGCCGAATGATGCAAACCATTTGATATCGTTTGCTTCTTCGCGCGCAAAACCAATTCCTCCTAGATACATGTCGCCGATAACCCCGCTGGGTTGTACTCGGGTAACAAAGTTAAAGTTGTCGAACTTTTGCATATCTTGATACATGGTGGGGGCGAAAATGCCTGCAAGCTGGGTAGGGAAGGCCATGGTGCCTTTAAAGCCGTCATTAACATCTTTGGCGCCAAACAGGGTGAACTGGAGGAAGTTGGTGCCATCGTTGATCGCATCGATATTAAAGCCACCAAGGTGAGTATCCTTGGTGACAATATCACCAAACATTTCGCCATTTCCCCATTGTGATTCAAAGCCTTGGCCGTAACAGAAACGGACGACTTGGCCTTCGATACCTGTGATTTCGCCTAGGTTGTAGCCTAACGTGGCGCCATCGAAGTTGAAGTTGACTAAATGTCCTGAAGGTGTGCCGCCACGCATTTCATTCTCGCGGTAGTGACTGGGTGGACCATAGGTGGAAGGGCGACGACCTATGGAAAGATAAAACTCTGATCCATTAATGTTTTTCCAATCGAAATAGGCGCGTTCAACCCGCAGCCAGTCACCACTGGTATTGCCGCTACTGGTACCATCCATAGTGAAAGACCGCCAAGAATCAAATACTTGAACTCCGGTAGAATCACCCCAGTTTTTATACATACTGAGGCGGCCAGCAAAACTGACGTTATCCCATACCTTAGCTTTCAGATTTAACCGCAGGCGAGTGGTGTAAAAAATATCGTTATCTATATCCTGTACACTTTTGGGCGCGAGCACATAGGGCATAACACCTTGTAACATGCCATTTTGGAAGGCTGCAGCAAGGTCTGGATTAGCTTGCATCATTTTCCCTAGTGGGGAGTTGAGATCGTTGGGCATACCGAAAGCGCCGGACATGGCTTTGGCACCAAAGTCGTTGAAATTGACTTTGATGGCAGGGTTCCAGACAACATCGCGGTAATGTAGTGAATGAGCTTTAGTGCGGAAATCACCTGTAATTTCAAGGCGGTCTAACGATGTGTGCCGCTCGGTTTTGTCGACGCGATTATTGAGATCATCCAATTGCTCGGTAATATCGGCAAGTTTATGTTTTAACTCGGTAATTTTTTGATTTTCCTGTTGCACATCATTAGGTGTAGCAAAAGATTGGCCTGACATAAACAAGGCATTGGCAACGAGGATTGAGATAAGAGTACGCATAAGGTTTCTCCCAGAGTTGTTCTGTTGGCATTATTGCGCTAAGTGCATTTCGCCAAATTTACCCAATAGGAGTCCCTGAGGTGTGTTCCCCATTTTTCTCGAATTGGTTTTTTAATTTTTAATTCAATGTGTTAGTGAGCATTTGCAGGGGAGCTCTCTACCATTGTCTTAGGCCATAACGTTGGCAGAGATCAACCGCAGGTTTGGGGTTGGTCCGAGTCGGCGGCGTGGTCATACAAAAATTGCTGTATATCCTTGAGGTCTTGCTCCGAGAGGCTATTGAATACCTCTGGTTTGAATTTGTGCTTATCTTTATCAAAGAAGCGATCCCACTGGCTCATCGTTTTGGCCATTGGCGTGAGTTCACCACCTTCACCGCCTTGGCTATGGCAGACTTTGCATTCTTTTTTGTACAAATGTTTACCTTTCTTTGGATTACCTCCCTCTGCGGCATACGCATTAATACTTAAGCTGCCGATCACTGCCATGGCAATTGCTATCTTAGTTGACGTTTTCATCATCTCATTCCTTACTTTTTGTGATCATTTACATTTATTTGTTGGTTAAGTGTTTTTATTGATTCCACTTTGTAAATTAATTTATCAAATCCTACGGTGTGTAAATTTGAGGTATATCACTTTCATTAAAAAAATCTAATTGATAAAAAGTTCATTGATAAAAATCTAATTGATGATGTTATAGAGCGGTATGATTATTTTTTTCTTATTTAAAAACAATCAACTAGTCTACGTGCTAAATTAGCTCTGATAACTTTGAGTTTCGGGTTTTGCGCCTAAAGCACAAAAAATGGACTGTGATTAAGCTAACACTTTGTAAAATATGCACTCACTAAAGTAGTGATGTTGAAACTTAGCAGCTGTTTGGCAGGCTTTATTGGGAAGTAAATAATGCCAGAGTTGACTCTGGCATTATTGATTTTGGGGATAGGTTTGGTTGTCTTTCGAAGCAAGATAACTTAGATAAAAGTAGACTCAGAACGGATTAAGGTTGCTGGCGCGTTGGTGCTAGAACGATTTCGCGTACGCACACATTTTGCGGTTGTTGCCATGCAAACAGTGCAGCAGCGGCGACGTTTTCAGGGGCGATAACGCCGCCCATTTCTTCTTTCCAGTCATGGTAACCCGCTTTAATGTCATCGCTGGTGGTATGGCTCAACAACTCGGTTTCTACTGCGCCGGGGGCGATAGTGATAAGGCGTACGTCATCCATGGCGACTTCTTCACGAATGTTTTCTGTTAAGGCGTGCACGGCAAATTTAGTAGCGCAGTAAGCGGCGTGGTTTGGAAAGGTTTTACGCCCCGCCACTGAGCTGACATTAATGATAGTGCCAGTTTTGCGAGCTTTCATGTCGGCTAATACCGCATGAATACCATTAAGCACGCCCATCACATTGATATTGAGCATGCGGCTCCATTCATTGGGATCTTGCACATCGATTTGGCCTAGTAGCATGATTCCCGCGTTATTGATAAGACAGCCGACCGGGCCAAATTGTGCTTCTGCTTGGGTTATGGCTGTTTTAATAGCTGCACCGTCGGTGACATCGACGCTGATAGAAAGGCTGTTTGGTAATTCAAGCGCTTGCATTGCTTCAACTCGGCGTGCCAGTAATAGCAGCGGGTGGCCTGCAGCGCTAAAGCTTTTGGCCATAGCGGCGCCAATACCCGATGAAGCGCCCGTGATGACAACCAGTGATTTAGTAACTTGATTCATTAGTATTTCCTATTAATTGGAGCCAATGTAAGCCGTAAACAAACTGTTGTTCGGCGTCTTGAACTTGTTAACCAGTATAGACTGGGGATTTTCAGTCGAAAAATACTTATTCCAGCTGGATATGATAGGCTCAGCCTATGGCACTATTGTTGAAATTTGTGCTGAACTCGTCGGTTGTCGGAGAAGATTAAATGGTCGATTTGCGTTTGCTGCGTTTCTTTATCGCAATTTTTGAAGAGAACAATATTACCTCGGCGGCTAACCGTTGCTTTGTGAGCCAGCCTTCACTGTCTGCTGGGTTAAAGCAACTCGAAGAAGAGCTTGGTGGTCAGTTATTTGAGCGCAGCAAAAAAGGCGTTAAACCTTTGGACAGCGCGCACTATCTATACCCTTTGGCGGTTAAATTAGTCGAGGAGGCGAGTAAGTTACCAAGCTTGTTTATGGCGAAGGCAAGCCGGCAAAAGCTACGTTTGGCTGTGATGCCAGATTTAAGCCAGCGGCGTTTGGCAGGATTTTTACAACAGGTGAATCAAGCCATTGATAAGCTAGATCTTGAACTGGTGGACTATCAAAGCCCCGCAGATTGCCGTTTAAGCATCGACAGCTTGCGCCATGAAGATGAGGTATTTTTTCCGCTGTGGGAGGAGGATTATGTGCTCTGCGTCCCCAAGGATCATACCCTCGCCCAAGTAGATAACCTACGCCCCGAGCAGCTCAATGGCTTTGACTTTATTGAGTGCCCACCCTGTGAAGCCCATCAGCAAACGATAGGTTTATTGGCGTGCAGCAATATGTCGCTTAATTTGGTCGCTAAGGCTGAGTCAAAATCTCTAGTGATGTCGCTAGTGTTAGCCGGATTTGGCGTGAGTTTTTTACCCGATGGTTTGATTGAAGATGAGCCTAGGCTCAAGCAAGTGAAATTTGATGGTCCGAGAATGTTCCGTCGTATTGGTTTGTGTTATCCCTCCCATCAGGCAGTTGCGCCAACATTGGCGACCTTGTTACGGCATTTAGCCGCTCGATCGAATTAATTCCAAGTTAGTTTTGGGTTATCAGCATTCAGATTAGTGAGTCGCTAAGGGCGATTCAGTGAGATTAAGTGGAGGCTCGACGCCGTAGGATTTAAATAGTTGAGTAATTTCACCTGAGGTGCGCATGTCGTCGACTATCTGGTGAACTTGCTTGGCATATTGATGCTGCGGCGACATGAGCGGAATACTGAAATAGCGGCCATTTTTGCTGATATCTACGTATGCCATCTGTTTGAGTTGGGGATCTTTGGCAAAAAATTGCATCTCATGCTGTTCGGAGGTGATGGCTAAATCGATACGCTCAGCCTTCAACATATTGATTAACTGACCGTTATCATTAACAAAAGACACTTTTAGTTGGTTTTGATTGTCATTGAACTGCGGACAGTAAAAAGCGCCTCTAAGTGCGCCAATGATATGAGGTTTTAGTTCATCGAAATGTTTGACTTCAAGTTGTCTATTCGCAAGGGCAAAGTAATAGACGTAGCGCTTGTCGTATCCTAGAAGCATAGGGTCTAGAAAATCGTTGCGCTCTGGCGTCATCGAATGGACAGGGATTAGGTCGACTTGTCCCATTTCTGCCACTTTAATTGTGCGTGCCCAAGGCACATTACTCCAATTTATCTTGTGACCTAGGCGGGCGATGACTTCATTGATGACAGCTGCACCTGGGCCTTTGCACTCACCATTTTCGACATAAATAACAGGATGCCTATCGCGGCAGTGTGCTTGCCAGACAACAGCAGAGGTTTCTGCCCTTGCTTGGGACAGAAATAAGCATGAAATGACAATGATCAGTATCAGCCTCATTCATCTTGCCTATTAAAATGCTCAGTTTTAATTTAGGGCTGGACAGTTAATTCGACTAGGTTTTATTTTTGAGTCGTTTAGCTGCGCAGGTTTGGTCAATAATTGATTGTAGTGCTTATACATCCACTGTGCTTTTTAAGTAATTATAAATTCACTCTATTTTGTAACCAAACGGTTTGGCCTGTTAAATCTGACCAAACCTTTTCAGGGGCTCATTCGCTGCTAGGAAACTTACCTATCCGACTCAAGATAGGGCGTTAATTGGGTTTCAATAGCCTCAATTTGAGTTTCGGCGTAGGCAAGTTCGGATTCGGTTAAACATGATTTTGCGGTGTTTTGATGGAGTCGTTGAGCGCTATTCATCCCGTATTTACCAAAATGACGTAGCAATAAACTAGACCAAATAAACATTTGTATAGGTTTATTTAATTGTTCTGCGCCGTAAATATTGACCAGCTCCCGCATAGCAATTTCATGACCTAGCTCTGCCGATTTGACGTACCAAGCTTCTGCCGCTTGTAGAGCCTCTTGAGTGGTTTTTTCACCACTTAAAAATGATTCAGCCTTATAGAAATAAAAATATTGTTGTTGCTCAGCGGGGATTGGATGCTGATGCAAGAAACTGTCACGTAGACGCTCAGCCTCTCTTATCTCTAAGGTACCTAGTTGCTGACTGAATCTGGCTAATTCTTTTAGATGATCGGCTCTATTGCTCATGGCCGCGAGCTGGTAATACATTAACGCTTTAATCGGTTGGCGACTCACGCCTAAACCTTGCTCATAAATCTTGCCTAAGCCTAGCAGTGCGTCTTCATTCCACTTAAGTGCGAATTCTTCAAAGTCAATTTTAGCCTGTTGGTAATCACTCTCATTTTGTGGCGCTTTCAGTAAAAGATGAGCAAATTCAATCTTAGCGAAGTCATTACCTCTAGCGACAGATTGGCTTAACCAATGGCGCGCCTTGTCATAGTCGACAGCAAAATCTTCACCGTAGAGGAAACGTTTACCAAGATAATACTGGCGGAAATCATCGTCTGCGGCGCGCTCGCTAAGTAATGCCTCTGCACGCGCTAAATCTTTAGGTCCACCTTGGCCTGCAGCAAGCATATGCCCTAGATCATCTTTTGCTAATTCATAATCAGCGGCTGCGGATTTCTCAAAGTATTCACGTGCTTTGATATAGTCCGAAGTGACGCGCTCATCATGCCAGTAGAGTGTGGCTAAATGGTAATAGGCTCTTTGGTTTTCTTGTGCGGCGGCTTTTTCGAACCAGTAAATTGCTTGGCTAGCATCGGGATCGAGAAAGGGCTGGCTTAGATACAAGTAAGCAAGCTCATATTGAAACTCGGCTTGCCCCGCTTCGGCATTAGGTTTGAGCTGTTCTGCCTGTGCGATTAACTCATCGAGTGTTTGCGACTCAGAAGAGAGCAAATTAGGTAGTGTGAGCATGGGTAAATATTGAGGCTCTATTTCGGCGGCTTTTTTATACCAATCGTTAGATGCCTTGGGATCGGCGGGAACTTGTGGGAATCGACCGGAATAAAGTTCGGCCATAGCAATGGCGGCAACGGCTAAGCCTTTATCGACTGCCTGCTGAATATAATCTAGGCCAGAGTTGACTTCGCCTTGATTAATCAGTGTTAAGCCATGATTGAGTAGCGCAGTAGGATCACCTGTGGCAAGTGCTTTAGCTTGCACTTGTTTTTTTTGATATTTAGCGAAAAAAATAAACAGTACAATAAAAGCAATAATTATGAGTATCAACAACATAGTAGTCCATCACTATCGATATTTGGGAGTATAGTAAACGTAAATTTTTACAAGAATGCAAGTTTACAATTTGGGCTAGGCTGATCGACTAAGCCGATCAATCCCATGGGCATTAGCGTTATTTATCTTGCAGATGGATCTCCCTAATGGGGCAGGCAATCTCGATTCCCGCCTGCTTAAGGGTGTTATAAAGAGCGAGGTTCACCTTATATTTATGCTGAAAATAGCTTTGTGTGGGCACCCAGTAACGAACCCCCATTTCAATTCCATTAGCATTAAAACCATTGATGCCAATATTAGGTGTGGTCTCTTGATAAACATAGGGATTATTGCTCAATAACTCAGTAATCACACTAATGGCTCGTTCGGGATCTGTGTTGTAACTGAGATTGAACTGGGTTTCGACTAGCTTATTGCTGAAGGAGTTGTGCAAGATTTCGCCGACGATATGCTTATTAGGAATGCTGATTTGCTCACCTTCCTCATTGGTCAGTATGGTCATGCCTAAGTGGATACGTTTAACAACGCCGCTTTCCCCTTTAATTTCAATAGTATTGCCTACCACAAAAGGGCGGGTGACGATAATAGTCACGCCTGCGGCATAGTTCGCTAGCATACCTTGTAAGGCTAAACCTGCGCCGAGGGAGGCGGCACCAATTGCCGCAACCATAGGGGTAATACTGATGCCGATCTTGCCGAGGGCGATAATCCCGACCATGACGATGATCAGAATGCGGATAAGATTGCTGACAAAATTGCTTAGGGTGATATCGATATTGTGTTTGTCGAATTGCTTAGCGACTAAGCGTGATACTTTACTGGCTACCCATAAACCTAACAAAAAGATCAGCAAAGCACCTACGAGTTGAAAGCTGTAGGTGACTAAAAACTCGGTGATGAGTTGATAAACGCCTTGTAGTTGCTGCAATTCTTGATCGAGTCCAGGTGTTATCATTATGATATCCTTGTAATAAAATTAACTGTGCGATTATAGCGTAGAAATTTCACCAAATACTTTTCGCCCTTCATGTGTGAAGCGTATCATGTAATCGTGGTTGGTTTAATGAGTCGATAGGGGGAGTCAGGTATGCTGTTCGCCTATCCAATAATGGAGTCGAGTGTTTATGAAAACGCTGTTGTTATGTTTGTCTTGTCTGTTAACCCCAATCTGGGCGTATGCTGCGAGTTATGTTGCCGGAGATGCGATTAATCCCATTTCACTTCTCGACCAAAATGATAAAACCATTAATGTGACTGATGAGACTCAAGTGCTGCTCTTTAGTCGCAGCATGAAAGGCGGTGATGTGATAAAGGATGCACTTACTCCCTTGAGCGCGACTCAAATGCCAACGGGTTTAGTTTATGTTGCCGATATCAGTGGTATGCCTTCTTTGATCGCTAAATTTGTGGCTGTGCCACAGATGCAAGATTTACCTTTTGCGATTGGGTTAGATAGGGATGGTGAGATCAGTCGTTTATTACCTGATAACAAAGATATGGCCACTATGATATTGCTCAAGCAGCGTAACATTTTGGACATTGCCTATTTTGATTCCAGTGAAGCCTTGAACCAAGCTCTCGCAAAACTCAATCAGCCGCAGTAACGACTCGATTTAACGGACGTATTTTAAGGCATCCATTAGTCTTCTTTTCGCTGTGTGATTGTTACTTCAAGATAACTGTTTTTAGATGGATATTTTGGCCCCAGCCAGTCTATCCATCTCCCTTCCGATAACGTCGTAAAAAATTCACTTTTTATTCTGATAATGAGCACAAATTTACCTTAGGGTTTGTGTGCATAATTATTTGTTTTATAGCGCCTTTTTTTGATGGTTCAGTTCCTTAAAGAGTTGTGGAATAAAAAGTTATTAATTCAGCATAAAAATGCGTTGCGTAAAGCGAAAAAATATCGTTTACTGCGCACGTTTTTAATACATCACACTTACTGTTATCTATCTGACCCAAAGGAGACTCTGGCCCAATGAGCCAATTTCAATCTATTGATGTTGCTGACTATTATGATATGGACACATTCAAGCGTATTGAAGCGTTTGCCAAAGACAAAGCAACCCCGTTCGTCGTGATCGATACCAGTATCATAGCGAAACAATACGATGACATGGTTAATAGTTTTCCTTACGCCAACGTTTATTATGCAGTTAAGGCAAACCCCGCGGCCGAGATCTTATCTTTACTAAAAGATAAAGGGTCAAACTTTGATATTGCCTCGATTTATGAGCTAGATATGGTCATGAATGTCGGTGTGACAACCGATCGAGTCAGCTATGGTAATACCATTAAAAAGCGCCAAGATGTGCGTGCATTTTATGAGCGTGGCGTGCGTATGTATGCATCTGACTCAGAAGCTGATTTGCGAATGATCGCTGAAGAAGCACCGGGTTCACGTATTTATGTGCGCATTCTGACCGAAGGTACAGATACCGCTGATTGGCCGTTATCCCGTAAATTCGGCTGCCAAAACGAAATGGCCTATGAGCTATTAGTATTGGCACAGGAATTAGGCTTAGAGCCTTTTGGTATTTCTTTCCATGTGGGTTCTCAGCAACGTGACATAGGTGCTTGGGATTCCGCTATTGGTAAAGTGAAAAGTATTTTTGACCGTTTGCGTGATGAGCACAATATCACCTTGAAGATGATCAACATGGGTGGCGGTTTCCCTGCTAACTATATTGATAAAACCAATCAATTGGGTGTGTATGCCGAGCAAATCACCCACTTCTTGAAGGAAGATTTTGGTGATGATTTACCACAAATTATTTTGGAACCAGGTCGTTCGTTGATCTCTAACGCGGGGATTTTAGTGTCTGAAGTGGTACTGATCAGCAAAAAATCTTACACAGCGTTAGAGCGTTGGGTGTTTACCGATGTGGGTAAATTCTCTGGCTTGATTGAAACGATGGACGAGGCGATTAAGTTCCCGATTTATACTGAGCGTCAAGGCGAGCTGGATAAATGCGTGATTGCCGGCCCAACCTGTGACAGTGCAGATATCATGTATGAGCACTATAGCTATGGCTTACCAAATGACTTAGCCATTGGCGACCGTATGTATTGGTTAACCGCAGGGGCTTATACGACGACGTATTCAGCAGTATGCTTTAACGGTTTCCCACCGCTGAAGGATTACTATCTGTAAGCGATTGTGGTGACATTAATAAG
Source organism: Shewanella sp. SM23 (assembly GCF_025654295.1). Taxonomy (NCBI): domain Bacteria; kingdom Pseudomonadati; phylum Pseudomonadota; class Gammaproteobacteria; order Alteromonadales; family Shewanellaceae; genus Shewanella; species Shewanella sp. SM23. Next base: position 52,954 of record NZ_JAKKRM010000016.1, on the reverse strand, counting down.
GGCGCTTAGGCGCCCTTATTTGTCTTTAGAGTAATAGCGGGATTACTCGTGGGATTTGAGGATCTGATAAATTTCCTCTTTTAAGTGTAACTTTCTGCTTTTGAGTTCTTTCACAGTGGGGTTGAAATCACTGGCGACACGTTTTTCCAGTTGTTTGATTTCCTCGTCTAACTGATTATGCTCATTAAACTTACGTTGAAAATGAGCATCTTGGGTTTTCAGGGTGGAAATTAATTCTCTGTACTCTGGAAACATCGGCATTCTCCTTGTCGTCATTTACTACACTTCAGGTTACGCCTTAACCCTAACCTTATACCAAGTCGTTAAACGTGACTTAGATCACTTTTAGCGGTCACTTAGATTAATACTAATGGATGATTTATTTTAATCTATTTTAAATCAGTATCTTAGGTATTTGTTGCCACAGCCTCTGGCATGAGTTCTGGATCTGGTTCACACTTTGTTTGGTATAAATCAGACTGACATTCGAAATATGGGCAAATTTGCTATCTTGTGAGCAGATGCTGGTGTAGTTGGTAATTTCATTACGACTAAACAATTACTTCTTGCCGATAATTCTGTGATCAAGTTAACCTTCACCGCTTCGATACTAGGTTAAAGTCGATTTTATAAGAATTTAATTATCAAAAATGAAAGGGGTTTTCACAATGGCTGATGTATTTCATTTAGGTTTGACCAAAGCGATGCTCGATGGTGCAACCTTAGCAATCGTTCCTGGTGATCCAGAGCGTGTAAAACGTATTGCCGAACTAATGGACAATGCGACGTTTCTTGCTAGCCACCGCGAGTATACAAGCTATTTAGCGTATGCCGATGGCAAGCCAGTAGTAGTGTGTTCAACCGGTATCGGTGGTCCATCTACTTCTATTGCAGTAGAAGAACTTGCACAATTAGGTGTGAATACCTTCCTGCGTGTAGGGACTACAGGCGCAATCCAACCTCATGTAAATGTGGGCGATGTGATTGTGACTCAAGCTTCAGTGCGTTTAGATGGCGCAAGCTTACATTTTGCACCTATGGAATATCCAGCGGTTGCAAACTTTGAATGTACCACTGCTATGGTTGCGGCGTGTCGCGATGCTGGCGTTGAGCCACACATTGGCGTAACAGCTTCTTCTGATACTTTCTACCCAGGCCAAGAGCGTTATGACACTGTCACAGGCCGTGTAACGCGTCGTTTCGCGGGTTCAATGAAAGAATGGCAAGATATGGGCGTACTGAACTATGAGATGGAGTCTTCCACTTTGTTCACTATGTGTGCTACTCAAGGTTGGCGTGCAGCCTGCGTTGCTGGTGTGATTGTAAACCGCACCCAACAAGAAATTCCTAATGAAGCCACAATGAAGAAAACTGAAGTGAGTGCGGTTTCTATCGTGGTTGCAGCAGCGAAAAAATTGTTAGCTTAATTTTTAGTAAGCTAAGCAACACTCCCCTGCAAAGTGAGTGCTCAGAATAGAAAGGTGCCAATGGCACCTTTTTTGTTGCTTTAAAACTATGCCGATACCGATTAGAAATGGTATTGAGCAATCACAGAGTAAGTGTCTTGATCGACGCCTTTCACACCGTATTTATTGGTCCACAGATCGTATTCGATACCCACCAATAATTTATTGGCTTGATGATCACCGAACAGGCTCTTACCGAGATCGTATTTTAGCTGTGGGTTGAAATGGAAGTTTTCCTCGTAGCCGTTATCGTCGGTGGCAAATACCCAGTCGATAAAGCCATCGAGTACTATGTTGGCAGATCCAACAGGGATATCGATACGAAATACAGGAGTGAACTGCCAGCCGTCACTATTGTTACCAGTGCTCATACCATCGCGGCGATAGGTGTTAAAGTTAAGATAAGTGAAGTATGGTACTGCTACGTCAACCCCTAAACCGTAAAGTAAGCTGTGGACTGGGCCTTCACCTTCTTCATAGGTTAACGCCAGAGACAAGTCTGTTACTGGGCCAAAGGCGATTTTCTCACCAAGAATTTTACTGGCACTGAAACGCGGTGAAATTTCACCATAGGTAGTGCTTTGCATGCCCGTGTCGTTACCTTTGAAATAGATAAAATCTTGGAAGGCAAACCAATCACCGTATTTCCAGCCGCCAGCCGTTTCTAGGGTGATAGTGGCTTGTTTATCTGATGGCGCTAAATCGTAGTCTTCGCCATAGAGGGCTGTTGCACTGAAATCCCACCACTGTACTAAGTCACCCGCAAATGCTTGAGGAGAAAGCATTAGTGCTAGGCATAGGCATGTTTTTTTCATTGTTATTTCCTGTTGTATAGGTCGAAGTTAATTCGTGTCTTACTCAATCCGCTCTCTGACCTATGGCATGGTTTGATGGGTAAGTTCAAACCTAGCGCGAGTGTACGTCAAAGGACTTGCTCAAAAGTGGGGGCAATATATGCAAAAATTTACATTTATTCAAAGTTTTTATCGAATGTTGTTGTCAAAATCACATAATCATTAGTGAGGAATTTTATTTTTAGATAATTGATTTTTAATGTTTTTTATTGTCATTGCGCCGCTTGTGGATTGGGGGCTTGCTATCTTTTTGAATTGATTATGCTTAATTTTAAAACAACCTGACGGCTTTCGTGGGCGGATATGGGAGAATGAGGATTAAGTCATAGGTGATTGAGTGTGCGTTTTGATAGGGTAAATTTTGACATATTATGTCGATTATCCGAAACTCTGCTGTTATAGTGCAGTAAAGGACACTCTCATTTCAGGGGGAAATATGGAGTTTTCAAATCCGATTTTAGTGTGGGCAGTGGTTGGTTTAGTGTTAATGCTCGCCGAAATAGTGGTTCCAGGTGGCATAATAGTGTTGCTGGGTGCGGCTTGTTTAGTCGTGGCAGGTGCGTTAGGCATAGGACTGGTCGAAGGTGTCGTGCAGAGCATGACTCTATGGTTTATCTCTGCCATTGTGTTGTTATTGGCTTTCAGACAAGTCACTCAGAGGCTCGTTGGTGGTGATTCCCATGTGGATAACACGGATGAAGCAATCGAACTATACAATCAAATTGTTCGCGTAAAGCAGACCATAGGTCCTGGGCAAACACCTGGGCGGGTGGAGTTTCAAGGTAGTGAATGGCCAGCGCTTGGCGATGGCAGCATTATTGAGGCGGGTACCGAAGTCAGAATTATTTGTCGTGAAAATATCGCTCTAGTCGTTGAGCCTATTTCAATAGAAGCTTCCAAAAACTAAAGGATGGAATCTATGTTTGTATTTACCTTAGTCATTTTATTTATCTTTTTTATTCTTTATAAGTTGATGTTAATTGTGCCGATGCGTGAAGTGCATGTCATTGAGCGTCTTGGCAAATTCCGCGCAGTATTAAGCCCTGGATTTCATTTTTTGATCCCTTTCTTCGACCGCGTCTCCTACCGTCACGATACCCGTGAGCAAGTATTAGATGTACCGCCACAGAGTTGTATCTCCAAAGATAACACTCAGCTTGAAGTGGACGGCTTGGTCTACCTAAAAGTGATGGATGGCAAATTGGCGAGTTATGGCATTGAAAACTACCGTAAAGCAGCGGTGAATTTAGCCCAGACCACTATGCGATCTGAAATCGGTAAGCTGAGTTTGAGTGAGACTTTCTCTGAACGTGATAGCTTAAATGAATCAATCGTGCGGGAAATAGATAAGGCTTCCGAGCCATGGGGAATCAAGGTATTGCGCTATGAAATTCGTAATATCACGCCTTCACGCCATGTGATCCACACTCTTGAGAAGCAGATGGAAGCTGAACGCCGTAAACGTGCCGAAATCACCTTAGCGAATGCCGAAAAAGCGGCGATGATCAATATGTCTGAAGGTGAGCGCCAAGAGGCCATTAACCTGTCAGAAGGTCAAAAACAGAAACGGATTAATGAAGCTAAAGGTACAGGTCAGGAGATCGCTATCATAGCCAAAGCCAAATCCGAAGGTATGGCAATGATCTCGCAAGCATTAGCCGTCAATGGCGGTACAGATGCGATGAATATGCTATTAAAAGAACAGTTTATTGCTCAAGTTGGCAAGATCCTCAATGATGCACAAGTCTCTGTTGTTCCCGCTGAAATGGCAAAACTTGAAGGTTTCTTCGAAGGTATGGAGCAAGTCACTCAGACTATGAGTGGCCAGAATAATCTTGGCAAAGGAGCGCGATAATGAATATTCCAGTAGATACAGATTTGATTGTGATGGCGATTTGGGGACTGATATTTGCCATTTTTGTGATTAAACTATTTCAATCGATCCGCCTAGTACCCACTAAATCGGCTTTTATTGTTGAGCGTTTAGGTAAGTATCACAGTACGTTAGATGCAGGGTTCCATACTTTGATCCCCTTTGTGGATAAAGTGGCTTTTATTCATGATTTGAAAGAAGAAACCATTGACGTACCACCGCAGGAATGTTTCTCGAGCGACGAAGTAAACGTTGAAGTGGATGGGGTGATTTATATCTCTGTGACTGACCCAGTGAAGGCCAGCTATGGTATTACTGATTATCGTTATGCAGCAATTCAGTTGGCGCAAACGACGACGCGCTCTGTCATAGGGACACTTGATCTTGATCGTACGTTTGAAGAGCGTGATGTGATTTCAGCTAAGGTAGTGCAAGTCTTAGATCAAGCGGGTGCCCTGTGGGGAATACGCGTGCATCGTTATGAAATTAAAAATATTACACCACCTGAAACCGTTAAAAATGCCATGGAAATGCAAGTAAATGCCGAGCGTGAGCGCCGTGCATTATTGGCTAAGAGTGAAGGCGACAAACAGAGTAAAATTAACCGTTCTGAAGGGGTTAAAGCTGAAACGGTAAACCGTTCTGAAGGTGAGATGCAGCGCCGGATTAACGAAGCCGAAGGTAAGGCTGAGGAAATTTTAACCATTTCCCGCGCAACGGCAGAATCGATTGAACGTCTCGCTTCTGTTATTGCCGCGCCGGGTGGTCACAATGCCCTGCGGATGCAACTCGGTGAGCAATACTTTAAACAGCTCGATGGCTTAAGCCAGAAGAATAGTCGAGTGGTGTTACCGGGTAATATGGTGGATTTCGATTATTGGATGAATAGCATAGGCTTAACGGAAGAAAAACCGAGCTAAGGCTCTGGTTAAAATCTGAAACTAGCTAGTTCATTAAGGTCAAATACCCAGGTGTTTGGCCTTATTTTTTGGCTCTAATTGGATGATATAACAGTTTGTGTTGCGAATTGCGGGGAGATCATACAGCTTCTGTTGAATGAACCGCCAGAAGCTGCAGTTGGCATAGATAAATTTTTCATTGAATGGAAGGCTAATAAGCTAGGCGTTCATGAATTTGGGAATGGGCGTGGGTTTCAATGAGCTTGGCAATTTGGTTTTGTTCTAATTGCTGAAGCGCAGAAATTTCGTCATAAATCTTGTCTTGAACATCCAGCGGCATGCGCACATGTTCCATAAACATCCTAATTCCCAGCATGTCGCCACTCTTGAACAGTTGGCTGAATTCGGTGGCCTCTATCTCGATTAATGCATTCATAATACTTCACCCTGAGGTTGGATTTGACACAGATACAGCGGTCTTGCTGTTAATTAAGAGATACGCCTAAGTTTGATCTAGGTCAATTAAACTGCATATTAATCTTTCTTAATAAAGGATTTTGTTGTTTACAAATAATGGGTTATAAATTTAGTAGATCAGCAAATTTGAAATGAGTTGTTGTTTAAAACTGACTTTTTATGGGCGGGCAGAGTCAATGAGTGAGTCATGTTATACGGACAAAAAAATAGCGACGAGCGATAAAACGCTGGCCGCTATTTATTCTTAATAGTCTATCAGGAGTAGGCTAAAGCCTTATTTAGGAATCGCTAGAATCTGGCAACCATTAATCCCCGCTTTTTGCAGTGTATGACGTTTACGCTCTGCATCACGTTTACGCTCGAAGGGGCCTAAAGCAACCTTGTACCATACGCCGGTTGTACCTTCGACTTGTCTCACTTGCGCCTCTAAACCTTGGAAAGCGATGACAGCTTTCATCTCGTTCGCCTGTGATTCTTGGCGGAAAGAAGCACACTGCAACTGATATTGCATCGGTGTTCTGCTCGCAACAATATCGGGAATATCGACCTCAACATGCTTATTTTCAAGCTCGTTGAGATAGGTCCATTCTTCCTTTGGTTGTGGTGGCAGAGCATTTGGATCTTTCTTTGGCGGAACAATAAGCTCAGCAGTTTCAGTTGTCTCTACTGGGATAACGACCGCTTGGCGTTCAGGTTCTTTGACCTTAGGAGTAAGCACTGCTGTCTCTTGAGGCTTAACTTGTACTTCCGTTTTCTTGGCTGGAGCGGGTATCGGCTTCACTTCTTGCTTAGCATTATCTTTAATGCTTGACAGGAAATAGACGAAACAACCCACAGCGAGTATGACAAAGCCTATCAAGGTCAGCGGCAGCTTCTTACGCGGCGCCGATTTAGATTGTGAAGGCTTTGCTCGAGTTGGGCGAGTCGCGCGGATTGGGCGCGGTTTAGCGCCCGACTGCGGCCTTCTATTGGCATAATCGCGATTACTCATGGCTTACATCCGCTCTAAGGTTTCAATACCGAGTAGATTTAGGCCTTTTTGTAACGTACGAGCCGTCAGTTGCGCGAGTAATAAACGGCTGTTCTTTTGCGCGTCATTATCGGCGGCAAGCACTGGACAAGCTTCGTAAAAGCTAGAGAAAGCACCCGCTAATTCATATAAATAAGCACACAGTACGTGCGGCTGACCTTTATCGACAACACGATTGAGGATCTCACCGAACTGTGCCAACTTATTACCCAGATCTTTCTCTTTTTCATGCTCAAGCACGATTTTCGCTTGGCTGAGATCCAGATCGGTTACTCGCTTGAATATGCCCGCAACACGGGTGTAAGCGTACAGCAGGTAAGGTGCGGTATTGCCTTCGAAGCTGAGCATTTGTTCAAAGCTGAAAATGTAATCGCTGGTGCGGTTTTTCGACAAGTCAGCATATTTAACGGCGCTGATCCCAACGACACGGGCAATTTCAGTCAGCGTGGCCTCATCCATATCAGGATTTTTGCTACGAACGAGTTCTAGCGCGCGCACATTGGCTTCTTCTAACAGGTCAACTAACTTAACGACACCGCCGCTACGGGTTTTGAATGGACGGCCATCTTCGCCGTTCATAGTGCCAAAACCTAAGTGTTCTAACGACATATCTTCACGGACAAACTTAGCCAGTTTCGCTAGGCTAAAGACTTGTTGGAAATGCAGTGCCTGACGTAGGTCAACAAAATACAGGACGCGATCGGCCTTTAACACGTTCGAGCGGTAGCGCATTGCCGCAAGATCTGAGGTGGCATACAAATAGCCGCCATCGGCTTTTTGGATGATAACAGGCAATGGCTCACCTTCTTTGTTGCGGAAGGCTTCTTGGAATACGACTTTAGCGCCGTTACTTTCGGTTAATAAACCTTGGGCATCTAAATCTTTAACCACTTGCTCGAGATCGGCGTTATAAGCACTTTCACCGTGTACATCGGCGCGGGTCAGGCTCACACCTAAACGGGCGTAGACTTCATGGCAGTGGCTTAACGAAATATCGTTAAATTCGCGCCACAGTTTGTTGCAATACTCGTCACCAGATTGCAGTTCGACCACTAACTGACGAGCGCGGGTTGCGAATTCTGCTGATTCGTCGAAACGCAGTTTAGCGGCACGATAAAAGTTTTCTAAATCAGACAGTTCAAGTTGAGCTTCTTCACCATTTTTGGCGCGCAGCTCTTCCATATAGGCCAGCAACATACCAAATTGTGTGCCCCAGTCGCCCACATGGTTTTGACGAATAACCTTGTGGCCTAAAAATTCTAACGCACGCACAACACTGTCACCAATGATGGTTGAACGTAAATGGCCTACATGCATTTCTTTGGCGAGGTTGGGTGAAGAGTAATCGACAACAACGGTTTGTGGTGTCGGTAACTTAATGCCTAAATGCTCATCGTTGACGGCATTTTGCAGTTGATCTGCTAAGGCGCTGTCGTTGATGAAAAAGTTGATAAAGCCAGGACCTGCGATCTCAACCTTAGCCACAAAAGCCGAAGCCGGTAAAGTATCTATGATCAGTTGGGCTAATTCGCGTGGATTCTTGCCTGCGACCTTGGTCAGCATCATGGCTAAGTTGGTTGCCAAGTCGCCATGACTCTTATCCTTGGTTCGATCTACCTGAATGCGTGCTTCAAAGTCAGCAGGCACAATACCTTGTTGTTTAAAGGATTCTAGAGTTTGTTCAAGTAATGATTGGATATGTGATTTCATGGGTTCTAATCGGCACTAACTTTAAGAGTGAATACAGGGAATAACCGCATATTTTAGCCGTTTGTGGTTAACAATTGCTATCTTCCCGATGATTTTTTATCAAATGGCGCTTAAATACTTATCAAATACTCGACTCAGAGGAGATCCTGCGGATCTCTGTCTAAGCTCCATCGGCAGCGTTTAGCTTCGATAAGTTGTTCTACAAGCGGATGAATACGTTCAAACTCTTGTTGCAAGCGATTGCGGTTTTTAGCTTGGAATAAGAGTTGGCGGCGGAACTTGCCGGCTTTTTTATCTAAGGGCGCTGGCATAGGACCAATCACCTCAAATTCTTTATCTTGGGGCAAAAGCGCGGCGAAGGCGTTGAGAAAGTTATCGGCATCACTGGCTAAATGTGCTTCGGCGCGCACCAACACCATGTGCCATGCTGGCGGCAGCAGTGCTTGTTGACGCTCTTTGAGCTGGCTGCGAGCAAACTCGCCATAACCGCGGTGCAGCAAATCCCGCAAAATGGGATTGTCGCTCTGGTGAGTTTGCAATAATACCGTGCCGGGTTTACTGGCGCGCCCTGCGCGCCCTGCAACTTGGGTATAGAGTTGCCCAAAGCGCTCAGGTGCGCGGAAGTCGGCACTAAATAAGGCGCCATCGACATCGAGTAACCCAACAAGCGTGACATCAGGGAAGTGGTGGCCCTTAGCCAGCATTTGCGTGCCGACGAGGATTTTATATTCTCCCTTATGAATCGCATTTAAGTGGGTTTCTAATGAGCCTTTTAGGCGGGTCGTATCACGGTCGATGCGCACCACGGGATGTTTCGGAAACTCCTGTTGCAGCGCTTCGGCGAGCTGTTCTGTGCCTATGCCTTGGCCCATCAACATAGTGCTGCCACATTTGTGGCACTGCTTAGGGATAGCGTATTGATTGCCACAATGGTGACAGCAAATTTCGCCAAGGGATTGATGTACAGTGAAAAACGCGTCGCAGCGGTCGCATTCGTGTAAGTGCCCACACTCGTGGCAAAGCAGGGCTGGTGCGAAGCCGCGGCGATTGAGAAACAACAAGACTTGGTTGCCTGCGTCTAAATGCAGGCGGATTTCGTTCAGTAGCGGCACTGACATACCGGCTTTCAGCGGCATATTTTTAATGTCGATAATGCCTTGGCGCACTTTTTTAGCCGCACCTGCGCGTTCACCCAATTGTAAATGATGGTAACGGCCGCTTAAGGCATTTTGTAGACTTTCGAGTGAGGGCGTCGCTGTGCCCAAAATCACCGGAATCGCTTCTAAATGGCCACGCATGACTGCCAAGTCGCGGGCATGATAACCAACACCTTCCTGTTGCTTGAAGCTACTGTCGTGTTCTTCATCGAGTATGATGATGCCGGGATACGCCATAGGTGTGAACAAGGCTGAGCGGGTGCCGATAATGATTGCAGCCTGACCACAGCGGGCTTGGCGCCATGCTTCGAGTCTCTGATTGTCGGTTAACCCTGAATGCAAAATGGCAACATTGACTTTGAAGCGGCGCTTAAAGCGATTGATTGTCTGGGGTGTTAAGCCGATTTCAGGCACTAAAATTAACGCTTGTTTGCCTTGCTTGAGGATTTCTTCGAGTACAGCAAGATAGACTTCCGTTTTACCCGAACCGGTAATGCCTTCTAATAAAGTACAGTGATATCCTTGTTGCAGATTTAAAGTGGCAACGGCGACGGCTTGTTCTTTATTGAGTTTATGTGGCGTTTCGTCCATTTCGAGTGTGGTGCGCCAGTCGAGGTTAAGCTCGGCAATTTTTTCATGGCGTGCCACCCAGCCTTTATCTTCTAGGGCTTTAAGCGCCACTTTACTGATGTCTAAGCTGATAACCTCTTCTTGGGTTAAGCTGGCGGTTTTGAGTAACTCGAGTAGTTTTTTCTGTGCGGGTGCGCGTTTAACCGCTTCGGGCGCAATATTTTGGCCTATTTCAGTTAATTGCCAGAATTGGATCTTTTGTGGCGCGGCATCGAGCCCTTTACGCAGGGCCACAGGTAAGGCTTGGGTTAGCATCTGCCCTTGGCTGCAAAAATAGTATCTCGCAGCCCAAAGAGTTAATTTATAAAGTGATTCAGGCAGTAAAGGTTTATCGTCGATAAACTCGAGCACAGACTTAATTTGCTTTGGGGCTAAGCTGCAAGACTCAGTGATACCTGTGACTAACCCGATCAATTGTTGACGACCGAAGGGAACTTTAACGCGCACACCTATTTGCGGTGTACTAGGATAGGATTCGGGTACGCGGTAGCTAAAGGTTTGCCGCATAGGCACAGGTAACGCAACTTCGACAAACAATGACATATGCAGGCAAGTCTTAGACAAGAATGTGGTTTAGTGTACTCAGCGCGGCTGGCTAGGGCTAGCCCTAATGATGGTTTACCAAGGATAGTTGAGAGTAAATAAATGGCTAATATAGTGAAATCATTAGGTCTACTTGCTTTGGTGTGCAGCGCACCTAGCATGGCACAAGTCTCCCATGTGAGCATTAATAGCCGGATGTTTGAATTAGGCGCTTACCCTAAACTCAGGGTGAATGTGATCGCAGACAATCAAGATATGTCGCGCTTAGAGTTTGTCGTGCAGCAAGCTAGCGGCGAAGAAAGGTTAATGGTTGAGGAGATTAATCGCTTTTTAGTTTTACTCACTGGCGTTGAAGATGTGAAGGATAGCAGCGCTAAACTCTTAGTGAGAGAGTATCGCCTTGACCGATGGTATGACGTCAAAAGTATCAATTTATTCGGTGCGGCTAAACCGGCCTCTGCCGCGTTAACGACAAAAGCGGTTTCGGACACTAAAAATACCACCACAGCGGGCGCCCCCAAAAGTGCGGATAAAGTGGGCATTAAGCCTGTAAAAGTGGTGGCAGAATCAAAGCCACTTGAAGAGGTAATGCCCGCAGTGACTGTTGCTACTGCTGCAAATTCCCAATCCAAAGTGCCAACGGTAGAAGTGGTGACTGGCTTTAGATTTCCTGAAGCAGCGGATAAACAAAATACGTCGGCTACTGAGATAAACGCCTTCGCTAAAACCTCTGAGACGATTGCTGTTGAAAAAGGGGCTGTTGAAAACGCTGCAACTGAAACTGTGGTTCCCGAAATAGTGAAAACGGCAAATAATGAGCAAAAACAGAATATTGCTGAAACGGCCTCACAGACGCCCGAACATTGCCATTTAACGTATCTTGCTGGCGAGACGTTGTGGCGTATCGCTAATCGATATGCCAAGGATTGGGATGTGAGTGTATATGGCGCTATGTTGGCGATTTATGAGGCAAATCCTGTGGCTTTCTCGAAGAATAGAATCAATGCACTCAAGAGCAATGCGGTGCTATCTTGTCCTTCGAAAATGATTTTGGATCAGCATTCTGATGCTAAAGAGGCGCGGGCGGTATTTGAGGCTAAAGAAGCGGAAAAATAAGCCGCTTAACTAAAGTCAAAATAGACACGGATTAACCGGCAAACGCTCAGATAATCTACTTGTATCCCTTGTAGGTATGCTGTACCATTCTGCGCCCTAAACATATTGTTATTAACATGCATGTGGTGTCCGACTACGGGTTGGAAGAGCGACATGGCCTTACACTTTTGAGGTAACCCCAATGAAACCAGGTATCCACCCAACATACGCTATCATCACTGCAAACTGTACTTGTGGTAACGTTATCAAAGTAAACTCTACTGCTGGTAAAGATCTGCATTTAGACGTATGTGGTGCTTGTCACCCATTCTACACTGGTACACAAAAAGTTGTTGATACCGGCGGTCGTATCGACAAATTCAACAAGCGCTTCGCAGTGCTTGCAAAGAAATAATTGCGATTGCAATGTTTCTAGAAAAGGCGCCTATGGCGCCTTTTTGCTTTGTGTTATTCGTCGATTTTCTTTATTCCGCTTATTCTACATATCTAGCTGGTACGACTTCACTCAATAAATCGTCAACTTATTCAGTATTGAGAGTTCAAGTGTATAATTCGACTTATTTATAGCAATTAACTATAAGATAAATATGCTAGTCGCCATATATTGTAATTTAACCAACATTTTTGAGATTAAGTCGCTACAACTAGCGCAGTAACTACAAAATATATGTTTGTTTCCTACAAAACATATTAAGAAATGCAGCTTTATTATAGGAGATAAGTTTATAAAACTAAGCTTAGAGGGTCTATTTGGCGGCTAAAGTGAAATTTATGAATCTCTTATTTATAAATTCCCCTTATTGGCGTATCTTACCCCGACCAGCCAGACTATTAACATCACCCTTTGGTGAGACTAGATGTGTGTTGGTAGGTCTTACTCTCATAAATTATAAATGTCGCATTTCAGGATTTTAAAATGTCAGATATTCGTCAACAAGCACTCGATTATCATGAATTTCCCATACCAGGCAAAACCGCAGTTTGCCTTACCAAACCCGCCGAAACGAGTCACGATCTCGCCCTAGCTTATAGCCCTGGTGTGGCTGAGCCAGTACGCGAAATCGCTGCAGATCCTGACAATGCGTATCGTTATACCAATAAAGGTAATACGGTTGCCGTGATTACCAATGGTACGGCTATCTTAGGTTTAGGGAATTTGGGCCCTTTGGCTTCTAAACCTGTAATGGAAGGTAAAGCATTATTGTTCAAGCATTTTGCGAATATCGATTCGACAGATATTGAGATTACGCATAATACGCCTGAGGAATTTATCAATACTGTTGCTGCGATTGCTGACACTTTTGGTGGTATCAATCTTGAAGATATTAAAGCGCCCGAATGCTTTGTTATCGAACGTGAATTGATTGCTCGTTGTAAAGTGCCTGTATTCCATGATGATCAACACGGCACCGCAATCGTGACTGCGGCGGGTATGATCAATGCGCTGGAAATTCAAGGCAAGTTGATAAGCGACGCGACTTTTGTGTGTATGGGCGCGGGTGCTGCTGCCATCGCTTGTATGACTATGCTGGTAAAATGCGGTGCGAATCGCGCCAATATTTACATGCTAGACACTAAAGGTGTTATTCATTCTGGCCGTACAGATCTTAATGAATATAAAGCACTATTTGCGAATGATACTGACAAACGCACGCTTCTTGATGTTATTAAAGGCGCAGACGTATTTTTAGGTCTATCAGGTCCTGACGTCATTGGTGCAGAAGAAGTCGCGCTGATGGCCGATAAGCCAGTGATTTTTGCGTGTTCTAACCCAGATCCTGAAATCAAACCTGCACTTGCTCATGCAACGCGTAGTGATTTGATCATGGGTACGGGTCGTAGCGACTATCCAAACCAAGTGAATAACGTATTGTGTTTCCCATTTATTTTCCGTGGTGCATTGGATGTGCGTGCGTCTTGCATTAATGATGAGATGAAAATTGCGGCAGTTCATGCAATTGCATCACTGGCAAAAGGGTCAGTGCCTGCGAGTGTATTGAAGGCTTACCCTAATGTGACGTCGCTGAGTTTTGGCCCAGAATACGTGCTGCCAAAACCTATGGATCCACGTTTATTGCCAAATGTTGCCCGTGCTGTTGCACAAGCGGCTATCGACTCTGGTGTGGCTGCGATCACCACTTTACCTAAATACGCCGACTAGGCTAAAAGTGGTAAAAACATTAAAAAGAGGCTAATTAGCCTCTTTTTTGTTTTTAAGTGGACATTAAAGTCACAGCGTCTTAGTTGCCTTTTAGGTTATGCTACTGAATAATCAACGGACAACTTTGTTGTACTCCTGTTAAAATCGCACAAATAATTATAATAATCCTGCAGGATAGCGGATAGATGAAATTCACCCGAATGTTAACTACAAAATTAACCAGCTTTTGGTTAATGTCATTAGCCGCTATCGCCTTCGTATTTTTGCTGAGCGCTATGATGAGTTTCGTGCAGCTGACCTATAAATTTCAACAGCAAAAAGTAGCTGAACTCGAAACTATGTTAGTGGATCAGTTCCAACACCAACCTGATTGGGAGCTAGAGGCTTGGCTACCGCCCATGCTGCTTGCTTACAATGCCGTTAATTTTCGGTTGACCTTGAAAGATGAAGTATTATTTGCCTATGAAGGCAACCTTTCTACGCAAAATGCGATGGTGTATGACCATGTGCTAGAGCCGACATCAGGCTTGCGTATGCAGTTAACCTTGACTCAGCCCTTTGAACATTACACTTTCAGTTGGTATGAAATTCTGATTTTGTTGGTCGGTATCTTAGCCGTGGCTGCCTTAGTGCGTTTTGGTTATTTATGGTTTTCACAGCAGCTCGATGGCATTGAAGAATTAGCCTTACGCAGTCGATTGATTCTGCAAGGTAAGCATGAACAAGCACTCGCTACCCCCGGAAATGGTAAACCAAGGCTGATTAACCGTGCTTTGACTAAGTTGTTAGAAGAGTTACAAGACGCTCAAAAGGAGCGGGGGCGTTTCGACAAATTCATCCGTTCTAATACCTTTCTCGATGCGGAAACTCGCATTGGTAACCGACTCTTTTTGAATAATCGTCTCGACGCCCTTAGTCATAATCAGGCTATGCTTGCCCACGGGGTAATCTATTTATTAGAAATGGATGATCTGGATTTATTGCAGCAATCCCAAGGTGAAGCCGTGACGAAAGAGCTATTAAACTCGACAGTTAATGCGATAAGTCAATTGCTGCAAACTCAAGCTAATAGTATTTTTGCCCGTCGCTCCCATAATCAATTTGCCATAGTCGTGCCGCAAATCTCCTTAATTGAAGCGGATCAATTTGCCAGCAAACTACTCAAGATATGTCTAAGCCAGCCTTTGCCTGATGTTGAGAATAGCGATAACTTTTTCCACCTCGGATGCGCTTATTTTACCGCAGGCGATAATGCGGCTCAGTTAATTGAAGAAGCCGATATGGCCTTAAGGGCGGCACAATTACAGGGTAATAGTAATTGGTTTATGTACGACAAAGGCGCGATTGATGAAGAGTTTGCCAAAGGCTCAGTGCGTTGGCGAAGCTTTTTAGAAAACGCGTTAGTGCAAAGGCGATTCTTCCCCTTTAGCCAGCCGATAATTGATTCAGATGGTAATGAACACCATAAAGAGATATTTACGCGGGCTCGGGATAATCAGGGGGCGTTAATCCGTGCCACACTCTTTATTCCTATGGCGAATAAATGTGGCTTAATGCCACAGGTCGAACGGCAAATTATTGAGAGGGTATTGTTATTATTGTCGAATGAATTAGCAGACGGCGTATCGAATGCTCAAACAATTAAGACATCAGCGCCGCAGATATACAGTATTAATCTGAGTTTGGATTCGCTAATGAGCCGAGCCTTCACTCAATGGCTAAAAACGACGCTATTAGAATATCGCCATCTAACCACGAGACTGATTTTCGAAGTGTCTGAAGATATCGTTATTCAACATCAAGAAAAGTTGCAGCCTAAATTAGATATGATCCGTAAAATGGGCGCGAGATTATGTGTCGACCATGTGGGTCAGCAGGTTGTCGGTACTTATTACATTCGCGAATGCCATTTTGATTTAATTAAGTTACACAGATCCATCGTGCGTCATATTCATTTACGACCAGAAAACCAATTATTTATTCGCAGTTTGATTGGTGGTTTATATCGAACGGAAGTACAAGTCTGCGCCGAAGGGGTAGAAGTCTTTGAAGAGTGGCAGACACTGCAAATCCTCGGTGTTGGCGCAGCGCAAGGAATGTATTTCAGTGAACCCATAGAGGCTAAGTAGGGGAAGTTCAGTGTTTGGGTGATTAATGTCGTCTTAGAGACAGATAGATCCTATTATTCACGTATTTATCTATAAAATACGAGCGTTTGCGGCTAAACTAGCCAGTGCCAAAAATATGACGTTTGCGGTTTTTATTCTGTATCGAGCAGGTCATAGGTCAAGGAGCACTGGAGAGTGGAGTGACAGGAAGTTTGTGCGAAAGAGACTACTCAAGCTTTTAAATTCAGTTGGTTATAGGCATCTTTATGGAAAAAAGTCTTATAGGTCGATTAGCCTTTTGGCAGAAGAGAACAGAACCGACTAGCCTTGGTGTCTATGTCTGCGCCGATAAATTATGGGTGTACGCACCTGCCCAAAAAGAGAATGCTGAGCAGTGGTTACCCTTTGAGCTGAAAGATGAGCACTGGTCATTGGCGTTTGCTGCTGTGGCTAAATCCTTTCCCAATGCACAGTTACAGCTGATTTTGGCTTCCGGCCTTTATCAATTACTGCTGACCGATAAACCGAATGTCGATACTGTCGAGTTATCCCAAGCTTTGCTGTGGTCAATTAAAGACATGGTCACGCTACCTGTACCGCAAATCCATTTGGATTACTTTGAGTCACCCATTCCGAGTAATAAAATCAATGTTGTGGTGGTGGATAAAGCTAAGTTAGTGAGCATGGTGCAGGCCATTCATGAACAAGATTTACAACTTTTCGGTATTAGTATCGAAGAGTTAGCTGTGACTAACCTATTTAATGATGACAACCAAGCGCGTCTGGTGGTGAGCCATAATCCCGGTCAAGAATTGCTACTGACTGTGGTTAAGCAAGGTCAGCTGTATATGCAGCGTCGCGTGCGCGGATTTACTCAATTGGATAAGACTCAAGCGGATGAGTTAAGTTATGGCATGGCAGACAATTTAAGCTTAGAAATTCAGCGTTCTATGGATTATTTTGAAAGTCAATTGAGACAGGCTCCGGTATCTTCTATCGAACTCCTCGCCGATGGTGCCGTGGATGCTTTAGCTAAGTTAGTCTCGGCAAACTTCAATCAAGCTGTGAATGTCATTGATAAAAGCTGTGTTGGCGCGCGAATGGCGGGATTAGCCTTTGCTGAATTTTATCGAGGTACTGAGTGATTAAATACCGAGTCAATCTTTACACTCCTTCATTATTGCCCCCGAAGCAAGGATTAACCTTTGCGCGTTTAAGTGCTTACGCCTTGGTTTTTGCGATCTTATTTGCGGTTTTAGGAGGTTATAGCTACTGGCAAGTCAGTGAGTTACAACAGGCCCAGCAGTTGGCTGCCCAACAAAAGCAGCAATTCGATACCCAAAAACAGGCATTAGAAGCACAAATTGCTGCGCGTAAACCCGATGCCGACCTTGTTGCGCGAGTCGATTTAGCGGCACAACAGTTAGAGCTGAAGCAATTACTCATGGGAGAATTGAGTCTTAGGACTTCTTTAACTAGCCGTGGTTTTGCGCCAGTTCTTAAAGATTTAGCCGTCGTGTCGGATGTGAGTGTTTGGCTTAGTCATATCGTCATTAATGAGCAAGATTTTATGTTCGAAGGTTTTGCCGACCATCCTCAAAGCATTCCGCAGTGGATTGGCAAACTTAAAACTACGCAGACTTTAAAGGGGCAAGCTTTCTCGTCGATGAGCATGGATCGCGGTGAAGATAAACCTTTGGCCTTTACCTTGAAAAGCGATAACAAGGAGGAAGCCGCGCAATGAAGCAAAAGTTAGCCCAATTAGGACAACAGTTTGATGCGCTAAGTCGCCGTGAGCGAGTGTTGATCTCAGTCGCCATTCTGGCCGTGGTCGGCATGCTGAGTTATTTACCTTTAGAGTCCCTGTGGAAAACCCATGTGGCTGTTTCACAACAGCTAAAAGCCTTAGAGCAGGAAAACGCGATTTCGGCTCAGCAGATTGACTTGTATCAGCAACGTTTAGCGTTAGATCCCAATCAAGATTACCAACAGCGTTTAGTGCTGTTGCAGCAACAGAATCAAGCCCTAGATGCCCAACTCGATGAGCAGATGGTGGATATGGTGCCGGCAGACTATATGCCGCAGTTGCTGGGTAATTTACTGGGACAAGTGCAAGGGATTAAATTAATTAAGTTTATGTCGATAGCGCCCATCCCTTTATTACCTGTGGGTGAAGAGAAAAAACTCAATCTATATAACCATGGTATTCGCTTGAGTCTAGAGGGCGATTATTTTTCTGTGTTGCGCTTTGTGGAAGCCGTTGAGGCCATGCCAGATAAACTTTATTGGAAGCGTCTCGACTATAAAGTCGCAGAATATCCAAAAGCGACCATTGAGATTGAACTTTATACCTTGAGTATTAATAAGGACTTTATCAGTGTTTCTAAATAAGTCTTATATTATCAGTGTGTTGTTGTTGGTTAGTAGCCCTATGGTGTATGCGGAATCGCTGCGCGACCCGACTTTGCCCGGTAAAGGCTTTGCTGTGCAGGGTCATGCGAGTCAAACGCAGGATCAGGCGCTTGTACTTAACAGCATAGTAAGCTCAGGAAACACGGCTTATGCTGTGATAAATAACAAGATATTGTCAGTTGGTGACAGCGTTCAGGGGCTGAGTATCGTTAAAATTACCCCCACTTATGTATCGCTGTCCGATGGACGGAAATTGACATTGTTTCAAGCAATAACAGAGAGATAGGGAATACACCTCAGATGAAAGCGATTAAATACTTTACACCTCTGCTCTCACTTTGCCTTGTGGCGTGTCAGACCACAAATAGGCCACAGCCGGAGGCGAGTAAGGCGGAATTAGCGGCCTCAATGGCGACGGCAACGGCATCAACGACGCCACCGCCTGCGACTATGCCGGATGCGGTTCAGCGGGAATTGAATTCAGGCGCATTGCTATCAGGTTTGACCCCCACGTTGGAAACTGAGCGTCGTTTCGATGTATCAGCCCACGATGTTGATGCTAAAGTATTTTTTCCAAGCTTAGTCCAAGGTACACCACTGAGTGTCGCCGTACATCCTGACGTGCAAGGTACGATTTCATTATCCCTTAAAGGTGTGACGTTAACTGAAGCAATTCAAGTGGTTGAAGATATCTACGGTTACGAAGTGAGCCGTGAAGGGCGCATTCTAAGAGTGTTCCCAGCTGGAATGCGTACTGAGACGTTTCCGCTGAATTATCTTTATATGGAGCGTGACGGCTTATCTGTGACGTCAGTGAGTTCTGGACGCATTTCCGATAGCAATAATTCCAATAGTAATTCGAACAATAGCAACTCAAATAACAATGGTTCGAGTAATAATAATTCCAACAGCAGTAACGGCAACAACTCCAGCAGTAATGGCAGCAGCGATAGCAGTAACGGAACATTTATTCGCTCGCGCACTAAGACTGATTTTTGGGGCGAGCTGAAAGAAACGCTGACAGCGATTATTGGTGACACAGGAAATGGGCGGCAAGTGGTGGTTACGCCACAGGCGGGTTTAGTGACCATTCGTGCTTTTCCTAGTGAATTACGCCAAGTGCGTACTTTCTTAAATTCCGCAGAAAGTCATTTGCAGCGCCAAGTGATTTTAGAAGCGAAGATCCTCGAAGTCACCTTATCCGATGGTTATCAGCAAGGTATCCAATGGGATAATGTGCTGGGACATGTTGGCAATACGAATGTGAATTTTGGAACATCAGCGGGCCCTGGTTTAAACGATAAAATCACCTCGGCGATTGGTGGTGTGACCTCGCTGAGTATTAAAGGTTCTGACTTTACGACCATGATCAACCTATTAGATACCCAAGGTGATGTGGATGTATTGTCTAGCCCAAGGGTGACTGCATCGAATAACCAAAAAGCGGTGATCAAAGTCGGTACTGATGAGTACTTTGTCACTGATGTTTCATCGACCACAGTAGCGGGTACAACGCCTGTGACCACTCCACAAGTCGAGCTTACGCCATTTTTCTCGGGCATTGCCTTAGACGTTACGCCGCAAATTGATAGTGACGGCAATGTGTTATTGCACGTGCATCCATCCGTTATCGATGTGAAAGAGCAGACTAAAGACATCAAAGTGAGTGACGCTTCGTTGGAGCTACCTTTAGCGCAGAGTGAAATTCGTGAGTCTGATACTGTCATCCGCGCCGCCTCCGGTGACGTAGTCATCATCGGTGGCTTGATGAAGAGTGAAAATATTGAAGTGGTATCGCAAGTGCCTTTGTTGGGTGATATTCCTTTCCTCGGTGAATTGTTTAAAAACCGTAGTAAGCAGAAGAAGAAAACCGAGCTTATTATTCTGTTAAAACCTACGGTAGTTGGCGTTGATACCTGGAAAACTGAGTTACAACGTTCTAAGACCTTATTAGATCGTTGGTATCCGGAGACAAAGTAAGCTTCTATGTATCAGAAGCATTTTGGCCTAAGCCAACCTCCATTTTCACTGACACCCAATACCGGATTTTTTTTCGGCCTGTCGCCACATGTGGAAGCCTTGCAAGTGTTGCAAACCGCGCTGCAAACGGGCGAAGGCTTTATCAAGGTGACAGGGGAGGTGGGGACTGGTAAAACGTTGATTTGCCGCAAGCTTATCAACGAATTGCCGAGTCAGTTTCATTGCGCATATTTGCCTAATCCTTATCTCACTCCTACTGAATTACGTTGGGCGGTAGCGAGTGAGCTGGGCCTTAAATACACCAGCAATATCGACCAGCAGCAACTCACTGGACTTATTCAACAGCAGCTTTTAGCCTTGAGCGCCCACGGGCACGCCATCGTATTGGTACTCGATGAAGCGCAGGCATTGCCTGACGACAGTCTTGAGGCGCTGCGGTTATTCACTAATCTGGAAACCGAGACACGCAAATTATTACAGGTAGTGTTATTTGGGCAACCCGAACTCGATGACAGGCTTAAACGCCAAGAATTTAGGCAATTAAGACAGCGTATTACTTTTAGCTACAACCTTCGCCCACTGACATGGGATGAAACCGACGCTTATATTCGCCACCGATTAGCTATCGCTGGGCGTGCGGGCGAATCACTCTTTACATCACGGGAAACACGTCAGATAGCTTATGCGTCCCGAGGGATCCCCAGATTGATCAATATTCTTGCCCATAAAGCCTTGTTATTGAGTTTCGGCGAAGGCGCTACTCGTGTGCAAACCTTCCACGTTAAAGCCGCAATTCAAGACACCGAAGATGCAAGTGTTCGCCGATTATTATCGTGGAAATGGTTGCCTTTTTTCACTTTGATGACAGTGGCTTTCGGTTTGGGATTACAACACTTTTTCAGGGGTGTTGTATGAGCGTGATCAACAAGATGCTGCAGGATCTCGACAAGCGTCAGCAGGGGCATGAGCTCAGCAACGTGGCTCAGCCACAGGTGCAATATTTAGCTCGCAGGCGGACTCCGTTTAACGGGCTGCTGCTCTGTGGTGTGTCATTGCTATTCGGTGGCGCTCTGGTTTATGGCTGGCAATTATTCACAGCAAAGCCTGCAGAAGCGACTATTTTGGCTCAAACAAATGGGCAAAATGAATCTACTCAGACTCAAATCGAGCCTGTGCAGTCTCCAGTAAGCGTCGTTGTCGTCGAAGAACCGCTTAACGTTGCGACTACGCAGGAGTTTACGACTAAGAGTGAAGAGCTTGAACCCAGTGTCGACGACGTTGTACTTAATCAGCCGCAAGAATTTGAATCAGAACATGATGTTGAACAAGAGTCACAACGGCAACAAGATGAGAGCTCAGCACTCGCAGATGACCTAGTCGATACGTCAAGCGAGCCAAGCCATTCACAGTCAAATCGTGTGACATCGAGTGTGCGAAGCGCCGAGGTCACTGCTGCCGCACCCTCTGCATTAATGATGTCAGAACGTGCCAGTGTTGCCGCCGATAATGAACTTAACGCGAGCAATGAGCTTAAAGTACAGGAAGTTAAAGCAGATGCTGGCACTAATCGACTCACGCCCCAACAGCAAGGGCAAATGGCGATTACTGAGGTGAAGTTGACCCCAAAGCAGCTGGCGCAGAAGCGGTTCACCTTAGCGAATGAGGCTGAAAGGGATGGCAAACTCAAAGATGCCATTAGTTATTATGAGCAAACATTAGGCTTTGATCCCAGTATGCATGAAGCGCGCAAGCAGTTAGCTGCGCTGCATTATGGGCAAGGTCAATTAGCCAAAGCCAGTGAAGTGTTACAGCAAGGCATGCTGTTATTCCAACAGCAGTTAGACTTTGCCTTATTGCTTGCTCGGGTTCAGCAAGCCTCTGGTCAGGCTGATCTCGCATTAGTGACGTTAGCCAACATACCTGACACGCATCCGCTGGCGAGACAAAAGTGGATGGCACAATCGGATTTAGCGCAAAAGTTAGGACAGTTTTCGTTGTCAGAACAAGCCTATAGACAATTATTACAACAAGAACCTCAACAGGCTAAATGGTGGATGGGGCTGGCCTATGCGCTCGATTCGCAGCAGCAATTTCCCCAAGCACGCCAAGCCTATCGGACGGCTTTAGGCCATAGAGGCTTATCGGCGCAGGCGAGTGCCTTTATCGAACAACGTTTGACTCAGCTAGGAGATAGCCAATGAAACCCAGATTAAAAATGCGTTTAGGCGATCTGTTAGTTCAAGAAGCCATTATTACCGAAGCCCAGCTACAACAGGCGTTAGGCGAGCAGCGTAATACGGGCAAAAAACTGGGCCGTACCCTCATTGATCTGCAATCGATTACAGAGCATCAGTTGCTGCAGTTCTTGTCGCAACAATTGAATGTGCCTTTGCTTGATATCAGTAAAATGCCGATCCCAGCGGAAGTCGTGCATCTTATTCCTGAGGTGCAAGCCCGACGTTTCCGCGCTTTAGCGGTTGAAGACAGGGGCGATAGCGTACTGGTAGCTATGAGTGATCCTGCCGATTTGCAGGCGCTCGATCATCTCGAAATGCTTATCGCACCTAAGCGTTTGAAGCTAGCGGTAGCGCCTGAGCAGCAACTGCTGCAAGCGTTTGATAACTTATATCGCCGTACAGACCAAATTGCTCAGATCGCCGGTAAGCTCGAAGAAGAATACGCCGCCGATGAGATGTTCGATTTAGCCAGTCTGACTTCGGGCGATAGTGACAATGAAACCACAGTGGTTAAGTTGCTGCAGTCGATTTTTGAAGATGCGGTGCAAATGCGCGCCTCGGATATTCATATCGAACCCGGTGATAAAGCCTTGCGTATTCGCCAGCGTATCGATGGCCAGCTACACGAAACGATTCTGAATGAAGTTAATATTGCCGCGGCTTTAGTATTGCGACTTAAGTTAATGGCTGGACTCGATATTTCTGAAAAACGTTTGCCGCAGGATGGTCGTTTCCACATGGAGATCAAAGGTCATCATATCGATGTGCGTATGTCGACCATGCCGATTTACCATGGCGAATCTGTAGTAATGCGGTTACTCGATCAATCGGCGGGTTTATTGACTCTAAACGAAACCGGTATGCCACCCGCTATTTTGGCGCGTATTCGTAAACAAATTAAACGCCCTCACGGCATGCTACTGGTCACAGGTCCCACGGGTAGCGGTAAAACCACCACCTTGTACGGTATTTTGAGCGAGCTCAATACCGCCGACCGTAAGATCATTACGGTGGAAGATCCGGTTGAATATCAATTGCCGCGGATCAACCAAGTTCAAGTTAACCATAAGATTGGCTTAGACTTTTCCAACGTATTGCGCACCACCTTGCGTCAAGACCCCGATATCATCATGGTGGGGGAAATGCGTGACCAAGAAACCGTGGAGATTGGTCTTAGGGGGGCATTAACGGGTCACTTTGTGCTATCGACCCTGCATACTAACGATGCGGTCACCAGTGCGCTGCGTTTACTCGATATGGGCGCTGCGAGTTATTTAGTTGCTAGTGCCTTAAGGGTGATTATTGCCCAGCGTTTAGTGCGCCGTGTCTGCCATAACTGTGGGGTAGAGTATCAACCGACACCGCAGGAAAAAGCCTGGCTGAGTAGTGTGAGCCGCAAAGATTTTACCCATGCAAACTTTAGAATCGGTACAGGTTGCCAGAGTTGTAATGGCAGTGGTTATCGCGGTCGGATCGGTATTTTTGAAATCCTCGAGTTGGATGAGAAGATGATCGATGCGATGCGTACCGGTAATCCGCAGGATTTTGCCAGAGCCGCGTTGCAGAGCCCGAATTTTACTCCGCTCGCCGAGTCAGCGTTGCAATATTTGAGCGAAGGCATGACGACCATTGAAGAGGTGGCTAAGCTGGTAGAGGATGTGAGTGAATCACAAATACCTTTGTCGAAGGATATTATTAGCCAACAAGGCGTTGAGGCGTAATTATGCCGATTTATCAATACCGTGGTCGCAGTGGTCAAGGCCAAGCTGTTACGGGGCAGCTCGATGCAGCCTCGGAAAGTGCTGCGGCGGATATGCTCTTAGCCCGCGGGATTATTCCCCTCGAAGTTAAAGTGGCTAAAGTCGTTAAATCCTTTTCTGTGACTCAGTTATTTGGCGGTAAAGTCGGTTTAGACGAGTTACAAATTTTCACTCGCCAAATGTACTCTTTGACTCGTTCAGGCATTCCTATTTTACGGGCGATTGCAGGATTATCTGAAACCGCCCATTCTCAGCGGATGAAAGATGCCCTCAATGATATTTCTGAGCAACTTACCGCTGGGCGACCCTTGTCCTCTGCGATGAATCAACACCCTGAAGTGTTTGATTCTTTGTTTGTTTCTATGGTGCATGTGGGTGAAAACACCGGTAAGTTAGAGGATGCATTTATCCAGCTTTCAGGCTATATCGAGCGCGAGCAAGAGACGCGACGTCGAATAAAAGCGGCTATGCGTTACCCCATATTTGTATTAATCGCCATCACCATTGCCATGGTGATCTTGAATATTATGGTGATCCCCAAATTTGCTGAAATGTTTAGTCGCTTTGGGGCCGATTTACCTTGGGCGACCAAAGTGTTAATTGGTACATCAAACCTTTTTGTTAATTATTGGCCCTTAATGCTAGTGGCACTTATCGGAGCCATTGTTGGGATACGTTATTGGCATCATACGGAAAAAGGTGAAAAGCAGTGGGATAAGTGGAAGCTGCATATTCCAGCCGTTGGCTCTATTATTGAGCGTTCAACCCTTTCACGTTATTGCCGCAGTTTTTCGATGATGCTCAGTGCGGGAGTCCCTATGACTCAAGCATTAAGTCTGGTGGCTGATGCGGTGGATAATGCCTATATGCACGATAGGATTGTGGGCATGCGCCGAGGGATTGAATCCGGTGACTCAGTGCTTAGGGTATCGAATCAGAGCCAGTTATTTACGCCCTTAGTACTACAAATGGTCGCAGTGGGTGAAGAAACAGGGCAAATCGATCAGTTATTGAATGATGCTGCCGATTTTTATGAGGGTGAAGTGGATTACGATCTTAAAAATCTCACGGCAAAATTAGAGCCTATTCTTATTGGCATAGTGGCCGTTATCGTATTAGTGCTTGCGCTCGGTATCTATCTCCCTATGTGGGATATGCTCAATGTGGTTAAGGGGGGGAATTAACAGCATGCGCTGCACACCCGCTTATTGCAAAGGATGTGACTAGATGCGAAGTCAGCAGAAGGCTGAAAGCAATCTATTGAACCTCTATGGTCGGATGATCGCGTTAATTGTGGTGTTAACTATGATGGCTATTATCGGTATCAAATATTTTTCAACGATGCCGCAGTTGGCCGCTAGAGGGCTTGAATTAGAGCATACGCGTTTTTTAAATATAGTGGCTATGGTGCGCTCCCAATGGTTATCCCTTGGTAAACCGTCACAGATGAATTTAGACTGGGAAATATTTGATAATCAAAATCAGCAGCTTAAGCCTAGCGTGGTTAAGATGAATACCCTTGGTTGGCCACAACCTCAGCAACGGAATAACCAAGGTTGCCAAGCGTTATGGCAACAGTTAATGGGAACAGAATTAAAAAAAAGCACTCTAATCGGCGCGTATCTTCCTCGGGATAATAGCTGCCATTATCGCTCGCAAAATGGCGATAGCATTGGCTACCAACTGGATTCTGGCAGGGTCATTTTTTTGACGAATCCTTAAAATATTGTTAAGCAGTAGGCTTTTTAAAATGAATTTAACTGTTAGAATGACATGTCTTAAGTATGAGGGTAAGTAAATGAAGACTAAGCAAAATGGTTTTTCATTGATTGAACTCGTTATCGTTATTGTGATTTTAGGCTTATTAGCGGCAACGGCGATCCCACGGTTTTTAAATGTAACCGACGACGCACAGGATGCGAGTGTCGATGGGGTTGCGGGTGGTTTATCCACTGCCGTGAGCTTTGTACGTTCACAGTGGGAAGTGGATGGACGTCGCAATAATAATGTGCTCCTCGATGGTACCTCGGTTAACCTCGATACTCGTTTTGGTTACCCTACTGGAACCTCAGTCACGGATGCGACCGCAATGACGGATGCCAGTTGCCAAGAAGTCTTTAATACCGTGTTGCAGAGTGCTCCACGCAATGTGCTTTACACTCAAGATACCCGTAATCAACGCTATACCGTCAGAGTGATCGATGGTGCGGGCGGCAGTGCGACCTCAATTGCAGGTGCAACGGTAACTGGCTTAGATTTATGTGTTTATCACCAAGTGGCTTCACTGGTGGTCAACCAAACAACGGGGGTCGCGACGCCTACACCCGATTTATCCACGGCAGGTGCTAAGGGCGTGGTCTATAACCCAGGTACAGGCAGAGTATTAAGCTTTACCCAAACCCCATTTACGCCTTAATACCGTATCTAATGTGTAAATGGTTTAATGTGTTTACCCAGTCGTTTATAACTGACATAAATGTCTAAATTGGCTTAACTAACCCAAACGTAGAAAGGTAGTTTTTATATGAAAAGACAACAAGGTTTTACCTTAATTGAATTAGTAGTAGTGATCATCATCTTAGGTATTCTTGCTGTCACCGCGGCACCTAAGTTTATTAACCTGCAAGGCGATGCGCGTGTCTCTGCTCTACAAGGATTGAAAGGTGCAATTCAAGGAGCTAACAGCTTAGTATTTTCAAAAGCTGCATTATTAGGAAAAGAGACAATTGGTAGTACTGATGCTACCACTACCGCTTCTGTTGAAATCAGTAATGGCGTTACGGTTAATGTGAACTATGGTTATTTGCAATCTTTAGCCGCAGAGTTGAAAAAGGCTATGGATTTGAATATTAGTGCGACTACAACAGATAAAGTTGATTGGTATATTGTTGAGGGTGATGATGGTGCAAAAGCTGCGATTATTTATCAAGCAGGTTCTCCTTACGCTACCGATAATACTAAAGAGTGTTATGTTACATACACTCCCGCAACGTCAACTGAAACGCCTAAGTACGATGTTAAATCTGACGATTGTTAGTTCTATGAATATCAAAAGGCCTGCCTAGCAGGCCTTTTTTTTAGATAAAATACATGTGTTATATCGGTTGCAACAAAATGAATTTACTTAGAATTCGCATCCAAATTTATAGCAATTTATTTGCTTTAATCAAATGGTTGGCAGAAACTGAACCTAGAACCTAGAACCTAGAACCTAGAACCTAGAACCTAGAACCTAGAACCTAGAACCTAGAACCTAGAACCTAGAACCTAGAACCTAGAACCTAGAACCTAGAACCTAGAACCTAATATGGACAATGGCTAAATTTTCAATGGCAAAACAGGCGGGATTTACCTTAGTTGAGTTAGTCACAACGGTCATCTTGATTGGGATCCTTTCTGTGACCGTACTGCCGCGTCTGTTTACACAGTCATCCTATAGTGCTTTTAGCTTGCGTAATGAATTTATGGCAGAGCTGCGTCAAGTGCAACAAAGAGCATTGAACAATACCGATAGATGTTATCGGATCGCTGTCTCCAGTGTGGGTTATCAAGTGAGTCAATTTGCGACCCGTGATAATACAGGTTGCACGGGCGCGCCGCTTTCTCCAGAACCGCTATATACCCAAGCCTTTAAAGGTGGTGCTACGCTTGCGTTATCCAGTAGCAATGCCAGTAGTTTTAATATTGATTTTGATATTAATGGTAGACCCTCATTAGCTTGTAATGGTCACTGTATCAAAGTCATCGCCAACGATATTGTAAGCATCAATATCTCGAGCGAGGGATATATCTATGCCAACTAATCCTCGCTTATTCCTTCATAAAATATCGCCACACAAGGGCTTTACCTTAATTGAATTAGTGGTGGGCATGCTGGTGATTGCTATTGCGATAGTGATGCTTAGCAGTATGTTATTTCCCCAAGCGGATCGTGCAGCAAAAACCTTGCATAGGGTGCGAAGCGCCGAACTTGCCCATTCGGTAATGAATGAGATATGGGGTAAAAGATACGATCAAAATACCAATGCCAATGGCGGTGTGCCCGCCTGTGGGAGCCCTTTAGGGATGAGTTGTACCCATGCCGATAAGTTAGGTAAAGATATCGTTTCTGGAATAGTGGAAAGCCGCAATAATTTTAATGATGTGGATGATTACCACGGTTTAAATGAAACCGCGATTATGCTTAACTCCAGCCAAACTTATACCGAGGCTTATCCTAACTATCGTTTAAGTGTCACTGTTGCTTATGGGGCCGTGCCCAATACCAAGTTAGTGACGATTAATGTGACAACGCCTGATAACGAAGTGATTACTTACAATATGGTGAGGAGTAATTACTGATGGCTTCACACTATGCTGTAAATAAAAAATTCGCGCGGGGATTTACCTTAGTCGAGATGGTTACTGTTATCTTGATTCTGGGTATTCTTGTGGTTGGGGTCAGTAGCTTTATTATTTTTGGCACGCGGATTTTTGTCGAGTCGAGTTCGGTCGATCAAGTGCTCAGTCAGAGCCGTTTTGCTGTTGAGCGAGTGACCCGTGAGTTGCGTAGTGCCTTGCCCAATAGCCTGCGGGTTAATACCGATTCGCTAACCTATCAATGTATTGAATTTGTGCCTATCGAAGCCAGTACGACTTATCTAACCATGCCAATAGTGCCAGATGCCGCCGCGAGCACTGGGATAGTTATTCTAGATAATACGGTGAGTGCGATTCGCGTGAATCAATTCGCTTGGATCTATCCCTTGATTGATGCCGATGTGTATAGCAGCGCGAGACAAAAGCGGGCACAGGTTAAAACGATTGCTACTGCGCCTCCCCCTTTGGAGCATCAAGTTACGCTGACTTTTACTTCGCCAACACGTTTTGCAGAAGCATCACCACGACAAAGGATCTATTTTGGTTCGAGCCCAGTGAGCTATTGCTTCGAAAAGGGGCCGAGCGGCAATGAATTACAATTATTGCGTTATGCTGGTTATAGCTTTAATGCCGTTCAGCCAAATCCTGCCGCTATGCCTGCCACTATGGGCACGGGCGTGCTAATGGCGCAAAGTGTGGCAAATGTTTTAAATAATGGTGCTGATTTACCGCTGATTTTAACGCCATCTAGCCTAGTGAATAATGCTATGGTGCATTTACAACCGCGGTTTAATGTAAATGGTGAGACGTTCCAATATCGACATCAAGTGCAGGTGATCAATGTCCCTTAATTTATATCGTCAATCGACAGGTCATCACTCGGTAATGCGAATCTTACCCAGAACATCACTAGCAAGGTTGCAACGAACTGCTTTACCTGCGCGTCAACGCGGCAGTGCATTGATTATTGGCGTGTTTGTGATCACAGTGATGTTTCTACTGGCGTCAGCCCTGATCAATATTGTGCAGGATGGCGATACTGGATTAACCCAAGAGGTGTGGGGGACTCGTGCCTTTGCCGCCGCGAACAGTGGCGCCGATGCCGCATTGGCAACATTATTCCCATTAAATGGTTCAGTTGGCATTTGCCCAGCAACGAGCACTTGGAATCCTCCTAATGTAACCGGTTTCCATGCCTGCACTGTGACCTTGACGTGCAAAGCCTATGCGGTAGGTACCACCACCCAATATCGAATCAACAGTAAAGCGGTATGTGAAAGCGGCGAGACCCGTGTTAGCCGACAAGTTGAGGTAGAAGCTCGTGGGAATTAATCTTTTTTATCGTGCCATATTGGCAGCACTTATCTTGAGTTTTCCCTCGTCAGTGATGGCATTCGACCCTATTGATCAGAGTGTGATTTTTGCCAAAGTTGCTCAAGGGCATCATGGTGATTACTCAAACGTGTGCCGTCAGATATCATCGCCACAATTAATGATAAATGGTAATGGCATCATTAATGGTACTGGTGGTGCTGCATTAGATTATTGCTCGAGTAACGATGGCAGTGGGCTTTCTAATAACAGTTGTGATAACGGTACAGGCGGAGTGCGGAAATGCACTATCGATGGCAGTGATATTCGAGGTTTAAAATTAACTGGGAGTAATGCTTTTTTATCGAGTAGTGGTGCTGGTGGCGGTTATGGTTCTTGTAATACTGGCGAGCAATTAACGCTTGGTGGTAATGGGCAAAGTCAGTTTAGCAGTGTTTCGCTTTATTCTGCTTGTACTCTGACTCTATCGGCAACTCAAAATGAGTATCGATTTAACACTATCGCTATTGGGGGCGGCGCGACACTCGTTTTACCTGAAGGGGACTATTGGGTAGATAGTTTTACTTTGAATCAAGATGCTAAGGTGATTTTGCAAGGCAATGTCCGCATTTTTATAAAGCAACAGTTTGAATTAAATGGCAGTAAATTCAATGAAAATAATGCTGCTTCTGCTCTTATTATTGGTTATAGCAATATTCAGCTAAATAGTGATGCTGTACTCAATGGGCGAGTTTATAGCGATGCAACATTAAGTCTAAATAATAACTCGATTATCAATGGCCGAGTCACCAGCCGTTATTTGGTTATGAGTAGTGGTCGTATTAATGATTATGTACCGGTATTACAGTGTTTTAATGACACTTTCTCCCAAAGTGCATTAAGCAGTGATTGGGTCGTATCCCGTAGCAGTGGC
Organism: Shewanella sp. SM23; assembly: GCF_025654295.1. NCBI lineage: Bacteria > Pseudomonadati > Pseudomonadota > Gammaproteobacteria > Alteromonadales > Shewanellaceae > Shewanella > Shewanella sp. SM23. Next base: position 21,937 of record NZ_JAKKRM010000016.1, on the reverse strand, counting down.
ACTTTTACTCCATCTATTCGAAGTGGTCGATTACGCTTAACCGAAGCTAAATCTGACCAATCTACGGCATCTACCTATCAAAGACTCTTTCCAGGAAAAGCTAACTTAGTGGAGATCCAGTTTGATCACTATGCCTATGGTGGCAATGGCGCCGACGGCATTGCGGTAGTGTTATCGGATGCTTCTATAACGCCGCAGCCTGGCGCCTTTGGCGGTCCATTGGGTTACGGTTATAAACCTGGTATTAATGGGTTCGCGGGTGGTTGGCTTGGGTTTGGTATTGATGAGTTCGGTAACTTCTCTGGTGAAGGCGGTAGTTCTAATGTCGGCCAGCGACGCCAGTCCGTTGCGGTTCGCGGTTCGGGTGTCGGCACGTCAGGGTATAATTATTTACGCGGCGCTTGTAGTAATGGCACTACTAATACGAACGGTAGTTGCTTATCGCCTGCGGTAGACGGCAATAATGTGTCGCCTGCGCACAGGTATAAAATCACAATTGATTCGCAAGCCGCGAATCAATCTATTGTGAAAATTGAGCGTAATACAGGTTCTGGTTTTGTGACTTTAGTTCCCGCATTTAACGCCGCAGCACAAAATGGTCAGGCGGCCATTCCAAGTGATTTTTTATTGTCTTTAACGGGCTCAACGGGGGGCTCAAATAACAACCACGAAATCGATAACGTGCAAATTTGTGCGTTAAAATCGAATCCTATTGGTGCTCAGATCGATCATTTTGAGTTTGATCATACGGGTCAAGGTCTGACCTGTAATGCTGAGACGGTAACGATTAGAGCCTGTGCAAATGCGAGTTGTAGTCAACTCTTTACTGCACCTCTTAGCGCAACCTTATTACCTGATTCTGTGGCAGATGGCCTATGGGTTGGCGGTAATCAAGTGAGTTTTAGCGGTGGCACAGCGCAACTGCAACTGAGGCGAAATACTCCCGGTGTAGTGACTTTAGGGGTGAAGGGCTCTAATCCCACCACCAAACCCTTAAGCAAAACCCTTTGCCGTATTGGTAATGGTGGCTTGAGTGAAAACAATTGTTCACTCACCTTTGCCGACAGTGGTTTTGTATTCGATGTACCCGATAAGCGTGCGAATCGCCCCGAGCAAGTGTTAGTCAAAGCGGTGAAAAAATCCGATGTGACGAAGCAGTGTGTCCCAAGCTTCCAAAGCCAGACCAAAACGCTGAATTTCTGGAGCAGTTACCAAACGCCAAGCGCGCCTATCTCGCCTAAAGCCGTCACCATCAACAATACGGCAATTGGCACCTCGAGTGCCTCGCCTACGGCGGTGAACCTGCTGTTTGATACCAACGGACAAGCAAGCATTTCAGTCAATTACCCTGATGCAGGTAAATTACAACTAGATGCAAAATATACAGGGACAGGTGATGAACAGGGCTTAGTCATGGCAGGTTCAGACCAATTTGTCAGCGTACCAGCGGGATTGTGTGTTAAACCTGTGGACGCCAGTGCCAGTTGCCCAAGTGCGAATATGAGCTGCAATGCTTATCGTAAAGCCGGACAAAGTTTCGGCATGACAGTACAAGCGATGGCATGGGAAAAAGATGGCGATCCGGACTTTTGTTCGGGCAACTTGCCCACGCCTAACTTTAGTGATGCGCAGATGAAGCTTGCCAGTAAAGTCGTTGCGCCAAGCATTGCCAACGGCGGACTTGATGGGGCGTTAGGCGTGGCATCATACAGCCACTCGGCGCAGGCCAATAATCTCAATACCATCAGCAATCAGACCATCAGCGAAGTTGGAGTATTCCAAATTGCAGCGCAGGCGAGCCCAAATTATTTAGGGACGGCAAGCAGCTTAAATATTCCAATTGGATATTCAGCTAATATTGGCCGTTTTGTGCCCGATAGATTTTTAGTCAGTAACGTATCGGTCATACCTGCCTGTGGCGGCTTTAGCTATATGGATCAGCTGTTCCCTATGTCGATGGAGCTCAGTGCTTTAAATATCGCGGGGGATATAACGAAAAACTATTTCCCGCCATTTTCCCTCGCCACTGCCAAATTAGTGGGAGAAAATAACAATAATGGTGTCGATTTACAGAGTCGCTTAAGTGCCTTACCTATAAAGGCTGAAAGTTGGAATCAAGGTGTGGCGACGGTCGATGCTTCTTACCAAGCTAACTTTAGTCGGGTGACCCCAAATGTGGCGACGAATCTGTATCAGGATGGTCCCTTCGAGCTGCTCGATATTGGCGTGCAATTGATGGATAACGATCCTCGGCCGAATGGGCTTTACAGCTATGTGGCCTCACCAGACATGGATGCGGCATCTACAGGCACTTGCACTAACTGTAATGCTAAGAGAATCAGCACTCAAACCCTTCGTCATGGTCGTGTGGTGATGGATAACACCTATGGTCCTGAGACAGAAATACTGCGTATGCCGACTCGAGCCGAATATTGGAATGGCAGCAGCTGGGCCTTAAATACTGCCGATAACTGCACAACGGCAGTGTATGCTTTGGGTTCGCAGGTTGATCATTCCGCTCTTGGTTACAATTTTGATCCCGACTTAGTGGCGGGACAAAGTGTTGTGCGTTCTGGCGGGACTGCAACATTCCAAGCTGGCCAATTTGAGTTACTCTGGCAAGCCGTTACAACAAGTGGGTTGCCATACCGCGGCCAAGTGACGGCGCCCTTGGATGTGCCGACATGGCTAGAATGGTACTGGAATTGGAATGGCGTATCGCCAACAGGGGTCACTGAACCGCGGGCAAGTGCGTATTTTGGTCGTTATCGAGGGCATGACAAAATAATCTATTGGCGTGAGGTAAACTAATCTGAGTTATTTCTCTCATTAAATTGAACTCAGGCTTTCCCTTGAAATGGGCTGCCATTTTACTTATTAGAAGTCGACGAAAACGCTTGTAACAGATTCTAAATGCAATGCCTTAGTTTGATATTTGTTGCTGAATTGTGTGTTTACTCGTTTTTTGTTGCTGATATTTTCGTCAATAAACAGTATTTTCCGCTTAAATACTGTTTTTTACGTGGCGATTTGAAAAAAAATCACTTCATTAGCGATTGTTAACCTCCTCGGTCTTGTGGAATCAGGGTGGCATTGATAAAGTTAGCTGATTTTTCTTTTCTTCTGACTCCACAGAATACAGGCTAGTTACATGTTTAAGAAGCTACGCGGCATTTTTTCTAATGATCTATCGATCGATTTGGGTACAGCTAACACATTAATTTATGTTCGTGGCGAAGGCATAGTCCTCAATGAGCCTTCTGTTGTTGCTATACGTGGTGAGCGTAGTGGCTCCGGTCAGAAATCTGTTGCCGCGGTCGGCACAGAAGCTAAACAAATGCTAGGCAGAACGCCTGGCAATATCCAAGCTATCCGCCCAATGAAGGACGGTGTTATTGCAGATTTTTATGTGACGGAGAAAATGTTGCAGCACTTTATTAAACAAGTGCACAACAATAGCTTTTTTCGTCCAAGTCCACGCGTGCTTGTGTGTGTGCCCGTTGGTGCCACTCAAGTAGAACGCCGTGCTATTCGTGAATCAGCCATGGGCGCTGGTGCTCGCGAAGTGTATTTAATTGAAGAACCAATGGCAGCTGCGATTGGTGCGGGTTTACCCGTATCTGAAGCGACCGGCTCTATGGTGGTGGATATCGGTGGTGGTACCACTGAAGTCGCGATTATTTCACTTAATGGTGTAGTGTATTCGTCTTCGGTACGTATCGGCGGTGATAAGTTTGATGATGCGATTATCAACTATGTCCGCCGTAATTACGGGAGCTTGATTGGTGAAGCCACGGCTGAGCGTATCAAGCACACTATCGGCACTGCTTATCCTGGCGATGAAGTGCTAGAGATCGAAGTCCGCGGCCGTAATTTGGCAGAAGGTGTACCTCGTAGCTTTACACTGAACAGCAATGAAATTTTAGAAGCCTTACAAGAGCCATTATCTGGCATCGTAAGTGCTGTGATGGTGGCGTTAGAACAATCTCCACCAGAATTAGCTTCAGATATTTCTGAGCGCGGTATGGTGTTAACTGGCGGCGGCGCTTTATTGCGTGATTTAGACCGTTTATTAATGCAAGAAACCGGAATTCCTGTAATGGTGGCGGACGATCCATTGACCTGCGTAGCACGTGGCGGTGGTAAAGCCCTCGAAATGATTGATATGCACGGCGGCGATCTGTTCTCCGAAGAAACCTAATTTAACTTCGGTATGGGGCGGTTAATCACCGCCTTAGCTTTCCTATGAAGCCAATTTTTGTTCGTGGTATTTCAAACCAATTCCGTCTGACACTGGCAATTATTTTGTCGGTGGCTTTGCTCGTGGCTAATCATCGCCTCGATCCTGTACGGCAATCGTTATCCTCTTTTTTTAGTCCATTGCAGTACTTAGCGAGCGTGCCCGGTGTTGCGCTTGACTGGTCGTCTGAAAGTTTTGCCACCCGCAATATGTTAGCGTTGCAGAATAAAGAGCTGCTCAGGCAGCAATTGCTGATGAGTGAACGCTTACAGCGTTTCGAACACTTACGCCAAGAAAATGAACGTTTACGCGCACTGTTGGGCTCACCAGCCTACCTTGATTCGCGCAAAATGGTGGCTGAAGTATTGGAGGTTGCTAGCGATCCTTTCCATCACTATGCGGTGTTAAACCATGGTTCACGCAGTGGTGTATTTGTTGGGCAGCCTGTGGTCGACGCCCAAGGGGTTGTTGGCCAAGTGGTACAAGTCAGTGAAATGACCAGTAGGGTGCTATTGCTCTCCGATGTATCACACGGATTACCTGTGCGTATCACCCGTAATGATGTGCGCCTTGTTGCCAATGGTACGGGTGAGTTAGATGAAATAGAGCTGCGCCATGTGGCCAAGAGTACCGACATTCGTGTCGGCGATTTGCTGGTCACCTCAGGTTTAGGGAATCGTTTCCCGGAAGGTTATCCGGTCGCGCGGGTAATGGAAGTGTTGACTGAAGATGGTCAAAGTTACGCTCGAGTTACCGCCCAGCCTTTAGCGGCTTTAGATCGTATTCGTTATTTATTGTTGATTTGGCCATCCCCCGATTCTGGTGTGACTTTACCGAGTCAGCCTACCGTGCCTGCTGCGGATCATTCATCGAGCGATAATGTACCAAAAGCAGATAGCGCTGTTCCTGCTGGCGGAAGTGTCACGCCAGCAGAGGCTTCTAAACCTGTGACCGCGCCTGCGACCAAACCGTCAACGGAAACCACTCCTCCTGTGGCTGAGGTGCATTAATGAGTTTTCAGGCCGCCAATGGGCGCTTTATTGTTTGGGTGACATTATTTATTGGCGTGATCAGCCAGATCATGCCTTTGCCAAGTGCTATTGATGCTTGGCGTCCAGACTGGCTATTAATGATTGTTCTCTATTGGTCTATCGCATTACCCCACAGATACAACATCTTAACCGCATGGGTTTTAGGCCTAGTATTAGATATTTTATTGGGAGCCACCTTAGGTGTGCGCTCTTTAGCCATGTCTTTGGTTATTTATATCGCTATCTTGCATTGCCAGCGTTTGCGAAACTTCCCTCAATGGCAGCAGTCGTTAGTGATCATGCTACTGATTTGTATTTATCACTTAGTGATTTACTGGGTTGAATTTGTGATGCAAGAGGCTGTTTTCAAAACGGATCTATTTTTACCTGCGATTTCAGGATTAGTGATCTGGCCTTGGATATTTTGGATTTTACGTCGGGTTCGACGTCATTATAAGGTTCGTTAACTGTGGATTTAGTTTTAGCTTCAACTTCGCCACGTCGCAAAGAATTATTGGCACAGATTGGATTCGGTCGTCCTGAGTTTAGTTTCACGCAAGTGGCACCGGATATTGATGAAACTGTGCAACAGGGCGAAGCGCCAAGGGATTATGTACGACGTTTAGCTGCTGAAAAAGCCCAAGCTGGACTGGCATTATGCGCAGATATGTCACAGCCTGCTGTATTAGGTTCTGATACTATCGTAGTGCTTGAAAATCAAATATTAGGTAAACCGCTGGATGTGGCCGATGCTAAGCAAACGCTCAGTAAACTGTCTGGCCGAACGCATACTGTGATGACGGCTGTGGCACTGACCTACAAAGCAGGCGAGTCTGACTCAACCTTAAAAACTTCAGTGCGCTTAGTCGAAACACAAGTGCGTTTTTGCGCTTTATCGGCAGCTGACATTGAGGCTTATGTGGCTTCAAAAGAGCCCATGGATAAGGCGGGCAGTTATGGCATTCAAGGGCTCGGCGGGTGTTTTGTGGCTGCAATTGAAGGCAGTTATTCTGGCGTTGTAGGTTTACCTCTGGTTGAAACGCGTGAGTTGTTAGCCGAAGTTGGCTTTATTTAACTGCTGCTGGTTGCTTATATTGCGATTTTGGCTTGAGGTTAGAATGAACCTTATTGGCGTTTAGGGCTCTGAATCGAGTACTCCAATGACGTTGACCTTGTTCCTTTATTCGGTTTTCATGCTTAGAGAGTTTGTAACTTCGATTAATTAATCTAGTTTCCCGAATGGGGTGAGTCGTGAATACCAGTCGCTTAAATCCAAATAAAATACAGCGCAAGATGGGTTCAGAATTACTGATCAACGTAACTCCATCTGAGGCGCGCGTTGCTTTAGTTGAGCATGGTGTGCTGCAAGAAGTCCATATTGAACGCCGGATGAAACGGGGTTTAGTGGGGAATATTTACAAAGGTAAAATCAGCCGTGTGTTACCCGGTATGCAAGCCGCCTTTGTCGATATTGGCTTAGATAAAGCGGCTTTTTTACATGCGTCCGACATAGTACCGCACACTGAGTGTGTCGCCGATGTTGAGAAAGGCCATTTCGTTGTTCGTGATATCGCCGAGTTAGTCCGTCAAGGGCAAGACATTATGGTGCAAGTGGTTAAAGATCCGCTGGGCACCAAGGGCGCACGCCTAACGACCGATATCACGCTGCCTTCCCGTTATTTAGTCTTTATGCCAGGTTCTAGCCATGTTGGTGTTTCCCAGCGTATTGAACTAGAAGAAGAACGCAGTCGCCTCAAACAAATTACTTTGCCCTATGTTGATGATGACGGTGGTTTTATTATCCGCACCGCCGCCGAAGGCGTAGGGGAAGATGAGTTATCCCAAGATGCGGCATTTTTACGCCGAGTTTGGTCAAAGGTGAGTGAGCGACGTAAACGCAGTGGTGTGTCGCTCCTGTATCAAGATTTAGCCTTACCTGTGCGCATTGTGCGTGATTTTGTCGGTACTGAGCTGGACCGTATTCAAGTGGATTCTCGCCGCACTTTTGCCGAGTTGCAGTCTTTTGCGCAGGAGTTTATGCCAGAGATTGCCGATAAGATTGAGCATTATTCAGGACCTGCGCCTATTTTTGATCTCTACGATGTGGAGAACGAAATTCAACGTGCACTCGGCCGTAAAGTCGAGCTCAAGTCTGGTGGCTATTTGATCATAGATCAAACCGAAGCCATGACGACTGTGGATATCAATACCGGCGCCTTTGTGGGGCACAGGAATCTTGAAGAAACCATTTTTAATACCAACCTCGAAGCGACCCAAGCGATAGCGAGGCAGTTACGTCTGCGTAATCTCGGCGGCATCATTATTATCGATTTTATCGACATGATGACGGCGGATCATAAGGCTCGTGTTCTTAGTAGCTTAACCAGCGCTTTGTCTAAGGATAGGGTGAAAACCAATGTGAGTGGTTTTTCGGGGTTAGGTCTAGTCGAAATGACCCGTAAGCGTACCCGAGAAAGTTTAGAGCATGTCGTCTGCGGCGAATGTCCGGCCTGCCATGGCACGGGGAGCATGAAGACAGTCGAGACGGTTTCCTATGAGGTCTTTCGCGAAATAATCCGTTTAAACCGTGCCTACGATGCTGATGAGTTCCTGTTGTATTGTTCGCCTGCCGTGTATCAAAGTCTGCATACCGATGATAATCATCTTATTGCTGAACTTGAGGTTTACATAGGTAAGCGCATCCGTTTGCAAAATGAGCCTATGTACTCACAGCACAAATACGATGTGGTGATGATGTAGTGGCTACGCTTTTTACTGCAAAAAAATTTAGCCGTTTTTGTTGGCAATTTCTGGCGCTTATTTTGGTCTTGTTTGCGCTTGCCGTCAGTTTGATCCGTGGTTTATTACCGCAGGTTGATGAAGTTCGCCAGCAACTGGTGAATTACGTAAAAAGCGAATATAAAGTCGATGTGCAAGTGGGGGAGTTATCCGCCCATTGGCAGGCATTTGGTCCTGCACTTAACATCGATGACTTAGTGATCCCGCCACAGGAACAACTGCCTGTGACCTTGATGATCAAGAACGTACAAGTGAAGTTAGATTTTTGGCAATCGCTGCTCACGCTCACCCCGCGAATCGAAGATGTCAATTTTGAGGGTGTCCATGTCGCTTTAGACATGGATAAGCTTACCGAGAACGATCCCGCTACAATTAATAAAGCCCCGCAACTCGATTGGCTTTATGCCCTGTTACTCAAACAACTCGATAGATTCTCCTTAACCAATGCCACAGTGCAATTGCTGAGCATGCACCAAGAGTTTCGCCCGATCCATATCCGTCATTTGAACTGGCGCAATCAGGGGGAACGTCACCGCGGTGCGGGAGAGTTGTATCTTGATAGTCATGCCTCTGAGCATGAATCTCTCGGATTACAGTTAGATATCAAGGGCGATGGTGCAAATCCCGACAGTTTGACTGGGCAGATTTATTTGGCGGCTAACTCTTTAGACTTAGGTGAATGGGCTTCACGTCAACCTAATCCCTATGATTCCACTCAAAAGTTACCCTTAGAAGGGGTTGTCAATCTTAAGGCTTGGCTTACGTTTGCCGACCGCAGCATCAGTTCTGCTATGGTTCATTTTGAGCCAAGCTGGCTGCAATGGACATTAAAGCAAGAGCCGCAGAGATTTGAAATTCAAGCGGGCGACATTGTTTGGCAGCCAAAGGCGACGGGTTGGGAAGTGCAAAGTTCAGGACTGGATTTTGTCACCAATGGTGAGCATTGGCCGGCATTAACGCTGGCCGCGAAGCGTCAAAACGATGAATTATTTGCCTATGTGAATCAAGTTAATACTCAGAGTCTATTGCCGCTGCTGCCGCTATTTCCTGGAGTCGATAGAGCCGTATTACGTCAATGGCATGCGTTAGCTCCTGAGGCTAATATTGGACCAATCCGCCTGTATCAAAAAGCCGACCAGCCTTTGCTCGCCAGTACCGAAGTGAAGCAGTTGCATTGGCAGAAGGTCGAGGGTATTCCCAATACTCATCCTGTAGATGTGAACCTTCGCTGGCAAGATAAGACGCTGTATTTCTCTCTACCTGAACAAGTGTACACCCTCGATTTTGGTGATGAATTTTCGGCGCCATTAGTGTTCAATGGGGCGCCAATTGATGGTCAGTTCAATACTGAACATCTGAGTTTAAATGTGCCTCAGTTGCAGCTTGAAAACGAAGATATCGGTGTTGATGCGGCATTGAATTTGGACTTTAGCGGTGCTGCGCACATGGCGCTGGCGGCCAATGTTCGTATCAACAATGTGGCTAATGCCGACAAGTATTTCCCCAATAAGGCGATGGGTGAATCACTGGCAGAGTATTTGGATACTGGGCTTAAAGCGGGTCAGACCCAAGATGCGCAAGTTGTTTGGCGTGGTCCGTTAAGTGGGTTTCCCTTCGATGATAATAGCGGCGTGTTTCAGGCAGCATTTACCTTAACAGATGCTAAATTTCAGTTTCAACCCGACTGGCCTGCGGTCACAGATCTGTCCCTTAACGCTTTGTTTGAAAATACCCGTATGGATCTTTGGTTAAACCAAGGCAAGCTGATGAATGTGGATGCCACAGGTGCCCATGTATTTATTCCCGCTATTGGTGAACAGACGCTGCTAAGGATTGAAGCCGAACTGGCTACTCAAGGCAGTGCGGCGACTAAGGTGTTACAAGCCTCACCTTTGGCGAACTCAGTAGGCAAAACCTTAGATGTTGTGCAAGTACAAGGTGCTGTCACTGGCACTTTAGACATCAGCATTCCACTGTATGAAGGTGAAGCTGAAGATATTCGTGGTCAAATCCGTTTTGATAATACGCCTGTATATATTGCTCAGCCAGGGCTTCAACTTCATGGCGTGACTGGTGTAGTCGACTTTGCGAATGAGGTTGTGACAGGAAAAGGCATTAAAGCGCGCTTGTTCGAACAACCGCTCAGTTTAACTTTCGACACTCAGCCTAAAGGTAAAGATTTTGGCCTTAATCTTTCGCTGAAAAGTCGTTGGGAGCTCAGCCGTCTCCCCGATGAATTGCACAATCCCTTGAGTGATTTTTATCAGGGAAAAATCAGTTGGGACGGTGCTATGACTATGCTATTTACTGAGCAAGGTTATCAAATCCAAGCCAAAGTAACTTCGGATATGCTGGGGACGCAACTGTTACTCCCAGGATACTTTGCTAAACCCGAAAATGAACCACGACCTTTAGTCGCTGAGTTTGTTGGCGATCAAGATGATGCGACGCTCGATGTCAAACTTGCCAGTCATGCCGAGTTTATCGGTGGTTTCGATGCCGATAAAGGCGCAAATTTTAGTTATTTTGACTTGTTATTGGGGCGTTTATTTGGTGAGGATGAAGCCAGAAATACGAAACAAGGTCATATTCAAATCGATCTCGGTAAGGCCAAATTAGCCGAATGGTTACCTGTGATTAATGCCTTTGTTGGTCAAGAGAAAATACCGAAAACGGGCATTTTAGTTGATGATATTCCACATAAAAGTTTATTTCCCGCGGTGGCGAGTATCGATTCTCATATCGGTCGGCTCGATCTTTTAGGGCAAGAACTGACGGAGCTTAGGCTTAATGCTAAGCCTAACGAGACGGGATGGCGTTTTAATACCGTTGCCAACGAATTTGACGGTTGGATCGATTTCTATCCAAATTGGAAAACTCAAGGTCTCAAAGTTGTGGCGAATAAATTCTATTTTTCACCTGAGTTAAAGCCGAACACGGATGCCGATTTTGCCAGTGATCAAGTGCTCACTAACTTGCCGCCAGTTGCAGTGAATGTGGAAGATTTTCGTTTCTTCGATAAATCCTTTGGAAAGCTCGTTTTGCAGGCGAGCCCACAAGCGGCAGGATATAAAATTCAAACATTGTCTTTGACTACGCCCAATGTCAATTTGCAGGGCAGTGGCATTTGGCAGCAACAGGCTGGACAGAATAAAACTGATCTCAGTGTTGAGTTAAATGCCACTCAGTTTAGTTATCTGTCTGCTCAATTGGGTATAGAGCCTGGCGTTAATGAAGCCCCCTTGAAGGTTAATGCGGACTTATCTTGGCAAGGTGCTCCCTATGCCTTCTCCCTCGAAACCTTAAATGGCAAGGTGAAATTCAACTTAGGCAAAGGCCACTTATCTCAGGTGAGTGACAAGGGCGCGCGGATTTTCTCCCTGTTCAGTTTAGATTCTCTGGTGCGTAAACTGTCGCTGGATTTCACCGATGTCTTCGGTCAGGGCATGTATTTCAACTCTTTCAATGGCAATCTGCAGATTGATAATGGCGTGGTGAAAACCACAGACACTGAAATGGATGCCATCGCGGGTAATATGAAGGTGCGTGGCTATACGGATCTCACCACTGAAAGTTTGAATTACGATATCCGCTTTGTGCCGCAATTGGCCTCAAGTGTGCCGACTGTCGTATTGCTAAGTACCAGCGCTTGGACACTGGGTCTGGGGGCCTTTGCCCTGACAAAAGTGCTTGAGCCTGTGATTGAAGTGATTTCAGAAATTCGTTTTCGGGTGACAGGGACTATGGCAGAGCCTGTGGTCGAAGAGTTAGAGCGTAAGAGTAAAGAGATTGAAATTCCAGAATCTATTTTACCTGTGGTTGGAGTTGAGCGCCCAGCGGTGTCGACCGAAGCCGCGAGTCATAACGCCGATATCACTCAGCCGGTAGAGACTAAATCGACCGAGGCTCAATTAACAGAAGCTAAGCCAACTGAAACTAAATTAACTGAAGCTCAGTCAACTGAAGTCAAACCAAGCAACACTAAATCTGAGCCACAGTTTCAAGCAACACAACCAGAAGCGCTCGAGCCACAAGACGTTAAGCCTGAAGAGGCCAGATCTGAAGAATCAAAGTCAGAAGAGCTAAAGCCAGCAACAGATCAAATTAAAGCGCTCGATTTAAAGCGGGAGCAACCTCAAGCGACGCCTTCGCCTGAAGTGCCGAACACGCCTGCCACACCAGAGAATCAGCCAGCAGTAGAATCGATTAAGCAAATTCAGGGAGATCAGAATGCACATCAGCCTGTTGCAATGTCAGAGCAGTCGCGACGTCAGCGCCAATCTACAGTTTATCGAATCGCAGCTTAACGAACTCAAACGGGATGTCGATGCGCCCCATTTAGTCGTGTTACCCGAATGCAGTTTACTGTTTGGTGGCCATGAAAGTCAGCAACTTGCCTATGCGGGCGATGTTCATCAGAGTCCGCTCAAATCGGCGTTAAGTGCACTGGCCGCCAAGTATCGGGTGTTTATGGTCGCGGGGACTATTCCGGCGTTGGCTGAGGATGATCGTGTCTATAGTCGCAGTTATCTGTTTGATGATAAAGGTGATACTTTAGGGCATTACGATAAACTGCACCTTTTTGATGTGGATGTTGCCGATGGTACAAAACAATATCGCGAGAGCGAAACCTTCTGCCCCGGTGATCACATTAGTGTTATCGATACACCTTTTGGCAAAATTGGCTTAACCATCTGTTATGATTTACGCTTTCCTGACTTGTTTAGGGCGATGCGCCTTGCGGGTGCCGAGATTATTGCTGTTCCTTCTGCCTTCACCAAGGTGACGGGGAAAGCCCATTGGCAGGTATTGTTACAGGCAAGAGCGATTGAAACCCAATGCGTTATTCTTGCTGCAGCTCAGTGGGGACAGCATAACGAAGGCAGCCGTGAAACTTGGGGGCAGAGCATGATAGTCGGTCCTTGGGGGAATATTTTGGCTGAACTTAAAACCGGTACGGGTTGGGTACAGGCTGAGGTCGACTTAACCGAACTGCACAGTATTCGCAGTAAAATGCCCGTCATGCAGCATAATCGTTTCCTTGAACCAAGCTTGAAATAATGCGCCAATAGCCAGCAGATGAGTTGAAATGCTGAATTTGCGTTTGAGTCGATATGCAGCATTAACACATAGAATTAGTACACCGAATTTACACTCAGAATATCAAGATCCCTTTGGGTCAAAGAGAGCATAGATGCCATTTTTAGCACAAGTAGAGCAAAGTTTATTGAAGAATGGGTTAGCGTTAGAGGGCCTGCAAACCTATCTAAACACCATACATCAGCACAAAATCGATTATTCCGATCTCTATTTTCAAGGTAGTCGCCACGAATCTTGGGTGCTGGAAGACGGCATCATCAAAGACGGTAGTTTCCATATTGAACGCGGTGTAGGCGTGCGGGCCATCAGCGGTGAGAAAACGGGTTTTGCCTATGCCGACGACATCACTCCTGCCGCCTTAAGCGCTGCAGTACAGGCTGCCCGTGGCATTGCTAGTGCGGGTGAGCAGACTCAGGTACAAGCCTTTAAACGTCAAAAAGCATTGGCGTTATACGACAGCTTAGATCCGATTGCGGCGATGGAAGAAGTCAAAAAAATCAACCTGCTGAAAGAAGCCGATGCTTTTATTCGCAGTCTAGATAGCCGGATTATTCAAGTGGTGGTTAGCCTTGCTGGTGTGCACGAAGAAATCCTCGTTGCTGCGAGTGATGGCACTCTTGCGGCCGATATCCGTCCTCTGGTTCGTTTTAATTGCAGCGTGATTTTGGAAGAAAACGGTAAACGTGAACGTGGTGGCGCCGGTGGTGGTGGTCGTCATGACTACGGCGTGTTAATGGCAAGCGATGACACAGGTTTACCTATGTGTTTCGCCTTTGCCCGCGAAGCCGTGCGTCAAGCGCAAGTTAACCTTAACGCCATCGATGCACCAGCGGGTGAAATGCCTGTGGTGTTAGGTAATGGCTGGCCCGGTGTATTGCTCCACGAAGCGGTTGGACATGGTTTGGAAGGTGACTTTAACCGTAAGGGCAGCAGTGCCTTTAGCGGCAAGGTTGGTCAGCAAGTTGCGTCTAAGTTAGTGACTGTGGTCGACGATGGCACCTTGCCCAATCGTCGTGGTTCACTGAGTATCGACGATGAAGGTGTACAAACCCAAAGAACGGTATTGATTGAAGACGGTATTTTAAAGGGTTATATCCAAGACAAACTCAATGCTCGCTTAATGGGTGTTGCGCCAACGGGTAATGGTCGCCGCGAATCCTACGCGCATTTGCCTATGCCACGTATGACCAATACTTATATGACGGCCGGAGAGTCTGATCCCAGTGAGATTATCAAATCGGTGAAGAAAGGCATTTATGCCCCTAATTTTGGTGGTGGCCAAGTCGATATTACTTCGGGTAAGTTTGTGTTCTCAGCATCTGAAGCTTATTTGATTGAAAATGGTGAAGTTACTCAAGCCATTAAGGGGGCCACTTTAATCGGTAATGGCCCTGAGGCTATGAGCCAGATTTCTATGGTCGGTAACGATATGGCTTTAGATCAAGGTGTGGGCGTTTGCGGTAAAGACGGTCAAAGTGTGCCTGTGGGTGTGGGTCAACCGACCCTAAAACTCGATAAGCTCACAGTGGGCGGAACAGCATAAAACCTAGAACCTTACGTCTATGGGTTCTAGTCGCTACCCATCATGAATGTTATCATTCGCAAAGGAAATTAGAGTAACTACTCTAGAGGTGTTAATGAAACTATCACGTGTGGTATGGCTGTGCCTATTATCATTGCCTTCGGCTGGCTATGCTCAGCCGATTAGCTTTACTGATGCTTGGCAGCAAGTGCTGAAGATGAGCGACAAGTTGCAAGCGCAATCGCAGGAAGTTAACCGCGCTAAGGGTGAACAAGAGGCGGGCGAGAGCTTAAATTTGCCCTCATTAGACATTCGCGGTAACTATATTCATTTGGATAAACCGATAGAGTTTGATCTGAAAGAATTAAATTCTGTGATTTCTATCCCGCCATCGCTTGGCGGCATTATTGCGGGTATTCCGCCGCTGCCCTTAAGTGAACAAGATATTTTTAGCGCCAGCTTACAGGCAATGTGGCCGATTTATACGGGCGGACAAATCACTGCGGCTCAAGGTATACACGCGGCTATGGTGGCCGAGAAGCAACAAGAATTACAATTGGCTACTCGTGATTTATTTACCCTGCTGGTGGATAGATATTACGCTGTCGATGTGACGTTGGCATTGGTGAATACTCAGACCGATCTGGTTGGCTCGTTAGCTAAGCATGTTGATCATGCTTTAGCACTAGAGCGCGAAGGGCAAATTGCGAAGGTTGAGCGCCTCAATGCGCAGGTCGCCCTAGACAATGCTAAAGTCAATTTAGGCAGTGCTCGTCGGCAACACGAAATGGCAGTGATCGCGCTGGCTCGTATGCTACAGCAAAGTCAGGTGAGCACAAATTCTCCCTTATTTGTATTGCCTCAGGCTCCTTCATTCGCTCAACTCAGCCAAATTACCCTGAGCCAACATCCGGCGCTCAAATTGCTCGAAGCGAAAGAAACGCAAGCAAACGGTTTAATAGCGTTGGAAAAAGGTAAATACCATCCAACGGTTTTCCTCTTCGGTAACTACACCTTGTATGAAGAAGACACACTCTTGACGAGCATCACACCTGACTGGATGGTTGGGGTTGGGGTCAATGTGCCACTGATCAGTCGCGATGGTCGTAGCGGTAAGGTCGAAGCGGCGAAAAGTGCACTCTTACAAGCTCGTTATACCAAGGCACAAACTAAACAAGACTTGAGCCTGCTGGTGGATCAAAGCTATCGCCAATTATTACAGGCCGAGGAAGAAGTGACGGCGCTCGATACTTCGCTCGAACTTGCTATTGAAAACCTGCGCCTACGTGACATCGCCTTTAATCAAGGGCTTTCAACCTCTATCGACAGAGTCGATGCGGAACTGAAACTGAGCGCAGTGAAAACTCAGCAATTGGCTGCCCGTTATCGTTACGTGCAAGCCTATGCCAGATTAATGGCCATTAGTGGTCAACTAGATGAATTTATCGGTCGTACCACAGCCCCTACCCAAGTGCAGGAGACAAACAATGCGCGCTAACAGAATACTTGCCCTTGTGGCGTTGGTCGCATTAGGCCTTATCTTAGCCTATGGACTTAAGCTCGCTTATAGCCCGCAGCCGAGTTTGTTGCAGGGCCAGATTGAAGCCCGTGAGTACAATGTTTCGTCCAAGGTGCCAGGCAGAGTCGAGCAAGTGCTCGTGCGCCGCGGTGATAGTGTGGCCCAAGGGGATTTATTATTCGCGATTCGCAGTCCTGAGCTAGATGCAAAGTTAATGCAGGCCGAAGGTGGCCGTGATGCCGCTAAGGCGATGCAGCTTGAAGCCAACAACGGTGCTCGCAGTCAAGAAGTGATGGCAGCCAAGGAGCAATGGCTCAAGGCGCAGGCGGCGGCAACGCTCGCTAAAACCACCTATACCCGAGTCGAAAACTTATTTAACGAAGGTGTGGCGGCAAGACAAAAACGCGATGAAGCCTTTACTCAATGGCAAGCGGCAAAATACACAGAACAAGCGGCCTTAGCCATGTACCAAATGGCCGAGGAAGGTGCGCGGACGGAAACCAAAGTGGCTGCTGCAGGTAATGCCCGTAAGGCTGAAGGTGCAGTGAAAGAAGTTAGCGCCATTATGGAAGATAGCCAAATGCGCGCACCTAAATCGGGTGAGATCAGCGACGTGCTGTTACAGGCGGGTGAATTGGCACCCAGTGGTTTTCCGATTGTTAGTTTGATTGATATGCAGGATGCTTGGGCCGTGTTCCAAGTGCGAGAAGACCAACTTAAACGTTTCAAAAAAGGTCAAACAATTCAATTAACGATTCCGGCACTCGGGCAGGATGTGGATTTTACTGTGTCCCATATCAGTGTGATGGGTGAGTTTGCCACTTGGCGTTCGACCGAAAGTGGCCATGATTTTGATATGCGAACCTTTGAAGTGGAATTGCGTCCAAACCAGCCGATTACCGATCTGCGTGTCGGCATGTCTGTGCTGCTGCGTAGTGAGTAAAAGTCGTGACTGAACGTACGCCTCACGCCAACGCGGCGGACAAGATTAAGGGCGAATCACAGCCATCAAGCATAAGCTTTATGGCGTTGCTCACAGCGTTAGTTCGCCGTGAGCTGCGTGCCCTATGGCATGACCCTTGGCAGTTAGCGCTGATAAGTTATATTCCACTACTGGGGATTTTATGCTTATGGTGGTTGTTCAGTGCAGGTCTGCCAAGGCAACTGCCCGTGGCGATTGTTGACCAAGATCATAGTCAATTGAGCCGCATGTTGACCCGTCAGCTTAAGGCAAATCCGGTTACCGATCCGCAAAGTTTTACCGACTTATCCTCGGCGATAAGCGCGATGCAACAGGCGAAAGTCTACGCTATTGTGGTTTTTCCCTATGATATGAAAAAGGATTTACTTACAGGCCATAAGCCTACAATTGATGTGCGCTACAACAGTCAATTTTTGCTGGTGGGTAAGTTACTCTCAAGCCAAATTCAGTTGAGTTTAGGCGACGGATTACAGCAAGTGGCGGGTTTAAAGCAGCTCGCAAATGGTACACCGAAATCCCAAGTTGCAGTGAATTTAAGCCCTGTCAAAAGCCAAACAACAGCCCTGTTTAACCGAAATAACAACTACATAGGTTTCTTAGTACCGCCAGTGCTGATTGCGCTGTGGCAGTTGTTATCTATGTTAGTGATGGCAAACAGTTTAAATCGAGAGCTGCATTTAGCGCCTACCACTCAGGCCGATGGCATGTCGAATATCTTAACTGAACGTTTTTGGCCTAAGGTGTGGGCGAAAATGGTGCTGTTTACGCCGATATTGATGCTGCAGGGCGGCTTTATTTTAGCTTGGCTGTATTTGTATCTTGCTCTGCCGATGGCGGGGAGTTTAGCCCTATTATTGCTCGCGCAATTAGTCATGTTATTGGCAGTCTGGAGCTTAGTGTTATTAATATTTGTAGTGATGCGTGACAGTGCGCGGGTCATCAGCTTTTGTACCGCTTTATTTGCGCCAGCGTTTGCCTTTATGGGCATTACTTTTCCGACTCACGAAATGCCGCAATTAGCCCAGTGGTGGCGACTTATCATGCCATCGAGCCATTATATTGAGTCCCATGTTAGTATCGTGAGTTATGGCGCTACTTGGCCAAGTGTGGCGAGCCAAATCACCAGTTATTGGGGCTTTATCTGTCTGATACCTTTGATATATTTTCTGTCGCGTAAATTACTGCCTACCACAGTTAACACCAATGCTTCAGTGACGGTTTATGACTCGGACGCAGCTATATCTGCGAAGGGGCAATAGGATGAATTTATCCAATAGCGAACACGCAAACACATCACGTCAGCTCAGTCTGTGGCGACTGATCCTCACTGAATTTAAGGCCATTATTAGCGATAAAGCGATCGCAGTGACCTTATTTGGCGGTGTACTGTTTTATTCGGTTTTGTATCCTTTGCCCTATTTGAATCAAGTGCCGACCGAGCAACAACTGATCGTGGTGGACTTAGATCATTCTTCCCTAAGCCGTCAATTGATCCGTCATGCCGATGCCAGCGCAAAAATTCAAGTCATAGGCCAAGTCGGTTCGATTACTGAGGCGAAGCGTTTTATTGAGACGCGTAAGGCCCACGGCTTACTCGTGATCCCAGAAGGATTCCGCCGCGATTTATTGCTTGGTAAAGGTGTGACGCTAAGCTATGGCGGTGATGCTAGTTACTTTTTGATTTATTCCGCGGTTGTTGAAGGCTTAGTTAGCGCTGGAATGGATGCGGGTAAACAAGTGCAATTGATTGGCATGCTTGCTCAAGGACAAAATCCTAAGCAGGCCCAAGAGAGTTTAAACTCGCTTCATCTTAATAGTGTTCCTGCTTTTAACCAGAGCCTAGGTTATACGCCTTATGTGGTACCTGGATTGTTCTTGCTGATTTTGCACCAAACCTTACTCATAGGTACTGGCATTTTAGGGGCAGGGCAATGGCGGCATAAAGGGTATTGGCAGCAGGTGTCACCGGTGCAATTAGTCTGTGGTCGTATTCTTGCTTTCATGTTGATTTATATATTCTTTACCAGCTTTTATGTGGGCTATTGTTATCACTGGTATAACGTGAGTATTCAAGCGAGCCTTGGTTTAGTTGCGCTGTGGTTATTGCCGTTTTTACTGGCTACCGCCGCCGCAGGTGTTGCCATGAGCACCTTGTTCACCCGCCGCGATTTACCCACCCAAGTGCTACTGCTGATCTCTATGCCCATCCTATTCGTGTCCGGCTTTGTCTGGCCGATAGCCCTCATTCCCGAGCCTTTAGTGCTAGGTTCGCAGTTTATTCCCGCCGTGCCCGCGATCATGGGTATGTTAGAACTCAATCAAATGGGCGCAAGCTGGGCGAGTGTGATGCCCAAATGGCTACAACTCTGGGGCTTATTTGCGGTCTTTTTCGGCCTAGCGATGTTGGGGATTAAGCGTCGTGCTAGGTTATTGTTGGCTGTCGCGAACTAGGTTTTAGATGCAGGTTGCGATTTACACATGCTGATTTTTAAATAAAAAATCAAAGTTGTGGGGTTAAGCCCACAATCTAAATCCAAACTAAATTTGGGTTTAGGTTCTTTTCGGCCGTTAGGCTGCACAGTTAATCCAAACGGAATTGAGGTCAGCAAAACCCACTATCATCTGCAAGATATCAAAAGAAAACTTCATTTTTACTTCTTTATATCCATTTAAATCACTCTCACCGTACTTTTGGGCAGCAAAGTCCCCTTATTGGGTTGTCTTCTTGTTGGTTTTGGGGGAGAATGCGCGCCGAAAAAATAACCGAGCTACTCAGTGGCTCGGTTATTTTTCATTTATGAATATGCGTTTAACACCAATTGAGGCCGGTAAACATCCGGAAATGATATGAGGTTCGGCTGAACCTATTTTACTGAGGACAAACCAATGAGGTTGTTGTGTACCGAATTTTCGGTCGTTGCTGTAAATCAAGTAGTTGCGTTAGCTATTCAACCTAAGGTGTTGATGGTGACTCACAAGCAAAAACCAATTGCAGATGTATGGTTAAGTGTTCATCCCTATAGAATGGGGGTGTGCTGATGAGTCAACAAAATCCGGGTTTGAAGCAGACCCTCAACTTATGGCAAGTGGTGGTAATGGGGCTTGCCTATCTCACGCCAATGGCCGTTTTTGACACCTTTGGTATTGTTTCCGAGATAACCTCTGGTCATGTTGCTACATCCTATCTTTTTGCACTCGCTGGGATCTTATTTACCGCGTTCAGTTATGGTCACTTAGTGCGTAAATATCCATATGCGGGTTCAGCCTACACTTATGCTCAAAAAACCTTTAGTCCGAACGTCGGTTTTATGGTGGGCTGGTCATCGCTGCTGGATTATATGTTTATGCCGATGATCAATATGTTACTGGCAAAAATCTATTTAACCGCTATGTTCCCCAATGTTGAACCTTGGATCTTTATTTTCGCTCTTGTGACTATAATGACCTTACTTAATCTTAAGGGGATAGATCTGGTCGCTAACTTTAATGGGGTGATAGTGTTTGCACAGCTGGCCATTATTGTGGTGTTTATTGGTCTAATGGCCTATAGCATTTCCCTCGGTGAAGGCGAGGGTGTGATTGCGAGCGTACGACCATTTTATGCAGATAATATGGCGATGGCGCCATTATTCACGGGGGCGACGATTCTGTGTTTCTCCTTCCTCGGCTTTGATGGATTAAGTTCGCTGACCGAAGAAACTAAGGATGCTCAACGTGTTATTCCTCGCGCGATTGTGTTGACAGCCTTGATCGGTGGCGTGATTTTTGTTGGTGTATCCTATTTCTTGCAGCTTTATTTCCCAGATATCTCACGCTTTCAACAGCTTGATGCGGTATTGCCTGAAATTGCACTCTACGTTGGCGGTAATCTATTCCAGTCCATCGTTTTAGTGGCAACCACGGTTGCGGTATTAGCCTCGGGTATGGCAGCCCATGCAGGCGTTGCACGGATTTTATATGTGATGGGGCGGGATAATATGCTGCCACGTAAAGGGTTTGCTTATATCCACCCTAAGTGGCGCACCCCAGCATTTAATGTTCTGTTGGTGGGCGCGCTTGCGCTATCTGCCGTCTCATTTGACTTAGAAATGGCGCTAGCCTTAGTTAATTTTGGTGCTTTAGTCGCTTTTACCTTCGTGAATTTATCTGTCATTGTGCAGTTTTATGTGAGGGATCAGCGTAATCAATCACTTAGAGAACATTTGCAATACTTAGTCTTGCCATTGTGTGGCGCGGGTACTATTGGTGTACTTTGGGTGAACTTAGAACCACAATCATTAGAGTTAGGGCTCATTTGGGCGGCAGTGGGAGCATTGTATTTGGCTTTACGGAGTTTCCGTTTACGCCGCGCAGTAGAGCTATAAAATTAAGAGTTATAAAATTAGTGAGAGTCATGGCTCATAGATGCACAGCTATAACTAAAGATGTGTAGTAGATCTAAGGACTGTGGGTTGTCATCCTCTAATAAAATATTCCAATAAAAAGACCCGCATTAGCGTAATGCCGATCAGTTAAGACAGATCGCTTGACGATCTCGCTGAAAAGATCAAAATCCGATGACCTCATGTCATCGGATTTTTTTATGCAACTCTCAGAAGCACTCGCCCGTACTCATATTACCCGCCTAACCGAATTCACCTGCTTAGCAGATGTGTTAGAACCTGAGTTAATTCAATCTTGCCTAGACTCTCAGGGCGTTGCGACGTTAAGACGGCGTAAATTGCCGATGGACGCGATGATTTGG